>JAKISI010000087.1 GCA_021648685.1 Candidatus Polarisedimenticolaceae bacterium | reverse complement strand
AGGCATGCACAACTGCTTGAGCGGTTAGCGGCTGAGATACGACGACGCAACTATTCTATTCGTACTGAGCAGGCTTATGAGGCGTGGGTCTGCCGTTTTATCGGTTTTTGTGATAACCGTGATCCCTCTAAGCTGGGCGCCGCGCAGGTTGTTTCGTTTTTGGAGGATCTGGCTGTTCGTGGCACTTATCAGCTAGCAAGTAGCCGGGATGAAGCGTAGCGTAATCCGGGATATCATGGTTCACTATCGTCACAACCGCACTCCCGGGGGAAGCTGTTTTTCCACAGTCAACTTGAAAGATCGCACCTCGTACCATCTTGTGATCCATGTCGGCCATCTGCGGCAGGCATTTCAGGATATACAAAAACAGCGTCCCTTCGACATTGTTGCTGCGGTTGTGTTACCGGAGCATCTTCACATGATCATGGCGCTGCCTTCTGGGGATTGGAATTATCCTGGGCGCTGGTGAGCCATAAAGAGCCGGTTCACTCGGGCAATGGTGAAGGAGGGGATCAGCTTGACCAAAAACAGTAAAGGAGGGTTCAATCTTTGGCAACGGCGATACTGAGAACATCAGATAGGGGATGAAGTCGATCTTCAACGGCATGTCGATTACATCCATTTTAACCCCGTGAAGCATGGTTGTATCAGACAAGCAGCAGCCTGGCCTCATTCATCATTTCATCGCTACGTTCGGTTGGGTATTCTCGACAAGGGTTGGGGCGGAGAGGTTGTGGCGGAGGAAGAGGGCGTTATGGGGAGTAAACTCCGGATTGCGCTGCGCTTCATCCGGGCTACTTGCTTCCTGCTTAACGCAACGCAAACAGGATCGGCACAATAAACTCCAGCTCCTGGCGTGGATCATTTTCGGGCATGGGTGGAAAAGGGTCAGCCTGTGCGGCCATCTCAAGTGCGGCCTTGTCGAGCAGCCGGTTGCCGGTGCGCTGTTCCAGCTCGATCTGCTGTACCGCTCCGGTGCGGTCGATCAGGATACGCAGCCAGCCCTCTCCTTCAATCCGCAGGCGCTTGGCGCGGCGCGGATATTTTTTGTGCTTCTCCAGCCAGGCCACCAGTATCTGCTCATATTTTGCGGTGGCGATGGCATCCAGTGGTGCATTGCTGGCTTCTGCCGGAGCTGGTGTTGCCGGTTTCTCTATGGGTTCGGGTTTTTCTACCGGCTCCAGCGGCGCTTTAACAGGTATGGGTTCAGGCGGTGGAGGTGCAGGTTCTGCAATGGGTTGTGGTTTAGGCTTTGGTGGCTCCGGTATGGGTTCCGGTTTTGGTGCCGATTTCTGGATCACAGGCTCTGGAACAGGCTCAGGCTTTGGTTGTGGCGCGGGTTTTGCTGGCGGCAGTGGTTCCAGAGCAGGTGGTGACGGTGTCACCGGAGGCGCGGCTGTGGTGCTCTCTGCTACTGTTGCCAGCAGGCTGATACGCAACTGTTGCACGGGGGGTCCTGGCAGTGGTTCAGGTGTGGGCAGCGTAAGCCAGATGGCGACGCCACCATGCAGTGCCAGCGCAAGCAACAGGGTGAGGCTCGTATGCTGCCAGGTGATGGTCATGGTTTTTGCTTACGCCTCATTCCCACGCTCCTGCGTGGGAATGAAGTAAAAATCTGTGTTCAACTGTGTCTATCTGTGGTTCTGGCTGCGTCAGATTAGCTGTTTGCCCCGGGACTTGAAGAGGATGCATCATCACTTACTTCTGTGTGGTAGCCAAGGCGATATTCTCGCCCCCGGCGATGCGGATCTCATCCATCACTTTCAATAACTGCTGAACCTCGGTATGGGCATCACTTTTCAGGGTGATGGCGGCATCGGCATCCGCTTTTATCAGGGGTTCGATGGCTGCATGTAATGCCTCCAGTTGGATCTCCTCACCGTTGAGCGCCAGTTGGCCGGATGCATTCAGCGCCACGATGATCGGGGTCACGTCAGTCATGGTTGCGCTGCTCGATTCAGGCAGCTCCAGCTCAATCGCCTCTGGCACCATGAAGGTGCTGGTCAGCATAAAAAAGACCAGCAACAGAAAGACGATATCGATCAGTGGTGCAATATCAAGATGGGCGTGGATGCGTGAGCGACCCTCAAAGTCCATGGGTCTCATCCGTCAGTTTTTCTTCATCGCGGCTGCTCAGGTAGGCGGGGCTTTTGCCAAAATGCACCAGTACCCGGACGGTGGCATCCTTCATCGAGGCGCGTACCTGATCCACTTCACCCTCCAGATAGTAGAAGGCGGCCATGGCGGGGATTGCCACGGTCAGGCCAAAAGCAGTGGTGAGTAGCGCCTCCCAGATGCCGCCGGAGAGTATGGAGGGATCGACCCGGCTGCCCGCCTCCTCCAGGCGCATAAAGGCCACAATCATGCCGGTCACGGTGCCGAGCAGCCCTAGCAACGGGCTGAGATGCGCAATGGCGGAGAGACCTCGCAGCCAGGATTCAAGATTGCGAATTTGCGCTGAACCGACCCGGCTCACCTCTGCCTCAATATCTTTTGCCGCCATTTTGGTATCGGCAGCACAGGCCAGTGCGCACTCCATCACCCGGGCGACCGGGTTGCGCTGCTGTTGTAACTGGGTCAGCGCATCAGCTGTCTGACCGCTGTGCAGCGCACTCATGACGGGATCAACAAATCCTGAGCGGCGCAAGCCACTGCGGAAAAACTGAAACAGTTTGAGCAGGATAATGGTCAAAGCCAGCACAGACATGGCCAGCAGCACCATCATCACCGGCCCACCTTGTTGAAATAGATCTACTATGTTCATAGGCTTTTAATCGTATGCGTTCCCACGCAGGAGCGTGGGAACGAGGGAAATCCTGTTAGAGAGAAATATCTACAGCTCGATCTCAATGCCGGCATAGAGAAACTGCGGCAGACCGCCACGTGCACCATGCGGTTGCCGTGATACCACATACTCTCTGTCCAGCAGGTTTTGTACCCCGCCGAAGAGTTTGACCGTTTTGCTGATGCGGTAGAAAGCGGAAGCATCCGTCACAAAATAGCTGTCAGTTTTGCCAAAGCGGGCATCGGGGTTGCCGCTGCCGTTGATCTGGCTGCTTACATTATTGGCGCTGGTATAGGTCTCGCTCACATAGTTGCCTGAGATGAATGCACCCCATTTATTTGACTCTATGCCGGTGCCGAGGCTGATGGTCAGCTCCGGGATATAGGGAACTTTGTTGCCTTTTTTGCCATAGCTGAAGATGGAATCGGCATCGGTGGAGCGCGCACTGTTTTGCTGTTCGGCATTGGTGTAGGTGATGCTTAGAAAAGAGGGGTTGCTCAGCCCCCAGTCGTTGGCGAGTCCCGCATCATATTGGAGTGCCAATTCAAGACCATAGCTATCCACTTCACCAAAGTTTTCGTCATCACCCGTGCCGGCACCGCCGACATTGTCGATCACGATCAGATCTTCAAAGGCGGTATAGAAAAAGGTCGCTTCAGCAGCGAATGCCTGCCGGGTGTTGGTATAACGTGTGCCAGCTTCAAAAGCGGTACTGGTTTCAGGATCAAGGCCGCTGTTGGTTCCTTTGGGGCTGGGGGGTGAAAAGCCGGTGTGCAGGCCGCCAAAACCACTCCAATGCTCATTAAACTGATAGGCGATGCCCAGGCCGCCTGCGACCATGTCAAAGCTGTTTTTTCCGGATTTGCCCTTTTGATAGTCTCTATAGGTTTGATCAAGGTATTCGTAACGAACACCGGGGACGATGGTCCAGCTGCCCATCTCAATGGTGTCTTGAACAAACAGTGCCAGAGCCTCCGTTTTCTGGAAGCGATTGCCCGCACCGCCCGGTGTGCCTGGGCTCATGCCGGTGATGGTGCCATTGGCTGCCTGGGTGTAGGTGTCCTCCCACTGAAAACGCCGGACTTCATCCTCATGCAGGCGAATGCCCACCATCACTTCGTGCTGCAGATCACCTGCCCCAAAACGGGAGTAGATCAGTGATTCAATTCCCCTGGCCTCATATTCACGATTATTGGCTTTGACTCTCAGGTCGCAGGCCGCTGTGCCTTTCATGCAATCCTGTGACAAACCCGGCGTCGCAAGAACAGCAGAGAGGTTGTCGCCATTTACCTTGTTGAGCTTGTACCAGTTGCGTTTGAAATCGTTTTGGTAGAGCGTCGTGATGATGTCAAGATCATCGTTGGGGCTGATGGTGTAGCGCAGCGTGGTCTGCTCCTGTTCACTGTCCATATTGTCAAAGCGTGATGCCGAATAACGGCGCGTTGGATCGGCCTTGAAATCAGCCTCGGTCAGGCCCAGGTAGGTCTCATTGGCATCCAGGTCGCTTCGGCCATATTTGAACTCCAGACGCTGATAGATCGCTGTATTGGGTTCCCACGAAAATTTGACCATGCGGTCTGTTTTCTCAAAGCCGGTATCATCCCCATCCTGAAAATCAGCGGTTTCATCAATGCTTTTAAAGCCATCGTTCTGCCGTTTGTATCCCTCCACCAGCACGCCAAACTGCCCGACACGGGAGTCGAAGGTGTTGCCTGCATAGAGATGGGTGCGCAGTTCATCAAAACTGCCGAAGGTTGATTTGATATAGGCTTTCTCCCGGGTCGGGATGGGGGTTGAAAGATAGTTGATGACACCGCCGGTGGTGTGAGGGCCATACTTGATCTGGCTGGAGCCTTTCAACACCTCCAGCCCACTCATGCGTCCCGTGGTGGGTGCATAATAGGCTGCTGGTGCGGAGTAGGGTGCAGGGGCGACCATCACGCCATCTTCCATCAGCGTCACTTTGGCGCTGCGGGTGGTATCGACACCTCTCAGACTGATGTTGGGGAAGAGGCCAAAGCCATCCTCCTCCCGCACATAGACCCCTGGCACCTTGCGCAGTGCGCGGTTCACGTCATCATAGTTTTGCTGACGGATATCCTCTTTGGTTACAAGCTGGGCAGAACCCGGCATGCTCTCAATGTTGGCCGGGTTACCGATTACCATCACCTTGTCGAGCACTTTGGTGCTTGCTCTCTCTGTTGCGCCAGCAGGCAGTGCCATGCTTAGCGTGGCAATGGTAATGGCGTCGCGCAGTAGACGATGTTCTTTTCTCACTTTTCCACTCCTTCAATCCAGTTTGCAATGAAATCGCCTCGGTAGATGTGTTGCTAAAGGCGGATTGGTTAGCTGGCTACTGGTTGACCCGAGTGGGTTGATTGGCTGGCTGAGTGGGAGTATGCATGGATGGGGCGCAAATGTAAATGATAATTATTCTCATTCGCAATAAAGCCGCGAGCAGCATGGTGTGCTAAGGCGTGCTGTTATGTTATCTGCTCTCCCATACGGGAACGAGGTAAGCCTCATCCTTTTGCTGTGATTTTAATCTCTTTGGATGCTATTCCTCGCCACTTGCCTAAAGTGCCTGCTGCTGGTGCGGCGTTAATGCAAATAGTGGCTTTGATCAACAGGAATTCAGAACAGAGTATTTAGGGGTGTAGCCACAATGTGATGTAATTATTTCTTTATGTAGTGTCCGGCAGAAAACTCAGTTTTTTAGCAAAATCGTACTACCACGCTTGGTTATTTTAGGCCGCATTATCAATGCCAGCGCTGTTTTTCCCTATCACCACACTCCAGATGAGAATAACTCCCAT
>JAKISI010000086.1 GCA_021648685.1 Candidatus Polarisedimenticolaceae bacterium | reverse complement strand
CCGCCATTTTGATAGTGCAGCGTCGGGTAGACCAGCATCGGCACCTTGGCGATATCAATGCCAAAGCGTTTGAACTGGATGTACTTGGCCGGCAGCTCGCGCTGTACAGTGCCTGGGCCATGCAGCTCGTCAATCAGGGGTGAATCGAGCCAGACGCCAAGGCGACCGGTTGGGGTTTTCACGCCTTTACCGTTGCCGACGCATTCACGGATGATGGCGGCAGACTCGACATCGCGCGGCTCTAGTGGAAATACGAACTGTTCGCCATCGATATTCAGCAGTTGGCCGCCCAGGCCGCGTACCTTTTCGGTGACCAGCAGGCCGACGTTCTGTTCGGGGTAGGCGGTGCCTGTCGGGTGATACTGAACGGAGTCCATGTAACCCAGCTTGGCACCTGCGCGGTAGGCCATTACCAGGCCGTCACCAGTGGCGCCGTAGTGGTTGGTGCAGGCGAAGCCACGGTAGTGCAGACGACCAGTGCCGCCCGTGGCGATGATGGTGGTCTTGGCTTTTACGGTGTAGTAGGCGCCGGTCTCCATGTTGTTCAGGACAGCGCCTGCGCAACGGCCGTTCTCATCCATCAGCAGTTCAATGGCGGGTGAGAATTCAAGGATCTTGATCTTCTCTTTGTGGTCGCGTGTCTCATCACGCAGCACACGCATGATCTCAGCACCGGTCATGTCGCCTGCGGAGTGCATGCGCTTGCGGCTGGTGCCGCCACCGTGACGTGCCTTCATGCGGCCATCGGGGTGTTTGTCGAACATCATGCCCAGTGATTCCAGCCACTCAATGATGATGGGTGCATCGTTGGTCATGGCCGCTACAAGTGAGCGTTCGTTGGTGAAATGGCCACCGCCGATAACGTCGAGATAGTGGTAGTAGGGGGAGTCTGGCTCCTGGTCAGCACCCTGGATGCCGCCTTCGGCCATCACGGTGTTGGAGTCGCCGTGGCGCAGCTTGGTGGCCATGATGACATCCAGCCCTTCGGCTGCCGCAGAGAGTGCTGCGGCACTGCCGCCACCGCCACCGCCGATGACCAGTACATCGGTATCATAATCGGGGGTTGAGAGGTCGGGCTTGACCGCTTCTAGTATGCTGCGGGATTCCAGCAGATCAATTAGCTCCTCCGGGTAGACCTCATCTTTATTGGGGCCAATCCCGAGCGCGCGGCGACCCTCTTCGGTGTAGTCTGGGTGGTACGCGTTAAGAACCACATCCCGTGCATCCATTGACATGGCAGGGAATCCCTTTCCGGCGCGTGACTCAGATAGGCGTTGAGGGCGGCTTTCCTCGACCTTTTTGATCAGGTCGAGCATTTCTGGAGTGTAACCTTCGGGCATGCTTTCCTCGCTTATAGATGAGTCTGGTCTTCGGGCATCCACTCGCCTGGTTTGGCCAGGTCGGGTTCGCGCTCGCGTTCCACATAAAGTTTCTTCAGCTCGTCTTTGCTCATTTCGCAAAGCTCAGCCAGCATCGGCTCGTAGCGTCCGGCGCGAACCTTCTCGGCGCGGGCGGCGGTAACCTCGGATTTTGGTGTCAGCTTGACGCTTGCGATGCGACGGGCGGTCATGGCGACATTGAACTGCGAGATGTTGGCCGGGCAGCGTGCTGCACAGAGGCCGCACATGATGCAGTCAAAAGACTGCTCTGCGCCGCCCATGATGTCGCCACGTTTGAAGTGGGCGATGTAGCCCATGACATCGATGCCCATCGGGCAGGTTCGGGTGCAGGTGCCGCAACCCACGCAACGGAAGATCTCCGGGTACATGGTGGCGATCTGCTGATCTGCCGGCATCCTGGTCTCAAGATCCAGCCCGGCTGCCCGGTTGGATGGAAAGAAGGGTATCTGAGCCAGAATCATGCCGGGTTCGACCACGGTCTGACAGGCCAGTCCGGTCTTCAGGGTGTGCTCCCCTTCGATGCGGTAGAAGGTGCCGCAGGCACCGCAGATGCCGCCACGGCAGCCGCAACCCCGTTTAAATTGATAGCCGACGAACTCCATCGCCTTGAGGATGGTCAGCGTCTCTGGCACTTCATAGGGCTGCCCCATGATGCTGATGGTGATGTAGCGGGCGTCTGGCGGCGGAATAGTCCGGTCACCGACCATGATTGGCTTATTATCTTCTGTACATTTAGTCACAGACTGACTCCTAATCAGGCTCGAAATTACTTGGATTCGCTATCCGCGCCGCTGTGGGCTTTCAGCAGAGGCAGCGGGTCGATGTGATGCTCTTCAAGTTTGTGGGTCTTGGTGTCCAGGCCGAAAGCAATGGCCAGGAGCTGGGTAAAATAGAGTATCGGCATGCCATCAAGGTCGGCAAACTGTACTTTATCTCCCTGGCTTTGATCCAGATTTGACTGGCAGAGTGGGCATGCGGTAACCAGTGTTTCGGCACCGTATTCATTTGCATCTGCCAGAATGTCGTAAGAGAGTTTGGATACCTTCTCCGGCTCACGCATGACAAGGTAGGAGCCGCAGCAGTCAACCTGTGCCGGGAAGTCGATAACCTTGCAGCCGAGTGCATCCAGAAAATTGTGCAGGATGACGGGATCTTCCGGATCATCCAGGCCGATCTCTTTTTGCGGTTTGAGCAGCAGGCAGCCGTAGTAGGGGGCAACCTTGAATTTGCTCATGTCGGTTTTGACCATCTTTGCCAGATTGTCAAAGCCGATCACATCACGCAGGTATTCAAGATAGTGAACAACCCGAACAGAACCCTCATATTTGCGATCAAGGAAGGCATTAATGGTTTCAAGTTTTTTCTTGTCCTGACCCAATGCAAATTCAGTGCGCTTGAGGGTGTTGTAGCAGAAGACGCAGAGCGTGAGCAGGTTGGGATCGACCTCCTCTTTCTGACAACGGCGTTCTGCTTCTATCAATATATTAGTGGGGGCGGTGAGTCCCATCAGGTTATCTTTGGTGAGCGGGTAGGAGGCGCCGCAGCAGTTCCAATCCTTCAGCTCATCCATTTCAAAACCGATGACCTCGGCGCAATCCATAGCGGAGCGCTCGAAGCCAAGCGCCTTGGTTTTCATGGTACACCCAGGGTAGTAGGGAATGCGCGCAGGTTTGTCTGACATCCGAATTCCTTGAATACTTATATAAATTTACGAAAGCCGCTGATGATAGCCATCTGCGGTGAGCGGGCAAGAAAATCCCGGCTCATGGTCTCAAGGTCTACTCTGGGATCCATGTCGCGCAGATGCAGATTCTTGAGGCCTTCAATGATTGCAGCAGGGCTGACGTTCTTGGGGCAGCGCTCGGAGCAGGTCAGGCATGCCATGCAGGACCAGATGGACTCTGCATTTCTGGCCAATTCAAACTGCCCCAGCTTCAGAAACTGGATGAGCACACTGGGTGCAGGATCCATGGATGCTGGGCAGCCTGCGGTGCATTTGCCGCACTGGTAGCAGTCGGATATGGTCTCGCCGGTAGCGAGCTCAAGATCACTTATACGTTTTTGGTCTTTCTCAACTGGGTTGATCAGCATTCCTGACCTCTTCAATTAAATCAGTTCTCCATTGGGCTCAAATTGAATCCAATGGCAGCGAGGCTGCATATTCAACCCTATGATGCCGCCTTGTGCAAGATTGACATTGTGCCAATATTGTGTTTTTTGCGTTTTGTTGTTGCGAGTGATCATCACCTGGACATCTGCTCAGTGCCGTGAAAAAACAGCCAGAGCGCTATCTGGAGAGGTGCTTGCAAAACAGTGCGTCGTTCAACGGGCAAAGCGGCTAAGCCCTGATCATCTGCTTAATGCGGGGTTTTTTTTATTCGTGAATAAAAAAAACCCCGCCGATTGGCGAGGCTCTTTATTCAAGATCCTGAAAACCGGAAGCCTGATCAGTCAGTGACTACACTGACGTACTTGCGGTTATTAGGGCCTTTTACCTGAAACAGCACCTTTCCGTCTGCCTTGGCAAACAGGGTGTGATCCTTGCCGATACCCACATTGGTACCATAGTGAAAACGGGTGCCGCGCTGGCGGATGATGATGCCACCGGCCTTGATGCTCTCGCCGCCATAAACCTTCACGCCAAGGCGCTTTGACTCTGAATCGCGGCCGTTACGTGTGCTGCCGCCTGCTTTCTTATGTGCCATGGTATAACCTCTTTAGCTTGCGCTGATTCCGGTAATCTCAAGCTCGGTGTACCACTGACGGTGGCCCTGACGCTTCATATGATGCTTGCGTCGGCGAAACTTGATGATCTTTACTTTTTTGCCCCGACCGTGGGATTTAACGGTAGCCGTTACCTTGCCACCCTCCACATAAGGAGCCCCAATCGTGATGTTTTCGCCGTCAGCAAGCATCAGCACCTTATCCAGCTCAATGCTGGCACCCTCATCGACCCCAAGCTTCTCAACCTTAAAGGTGTCGCCTTGGGAAACCCGGTACTGCTTGCCACCGGTTTGAATTACGGCATACATACCTAATATCTCCGTAGAAAATCTATTGTGTCGGCACAAAAATTAAAGTAGCCGACGAAAGAGGCGGGATTCTACATACCCCTTGCGGACAGGTCAATCAAAATCCATGCCTTCATGCCTTAAAGTATATGCTTGTTACATTCATGCTTGACACGGCAATAGCGCACTCCTAGCATGCGAGTGCATTTTTCGCTTCAACCAAATAACTTAATACTAGAGTTCCCATGGATATTGCCGCCATCCGCGAGTTAATCGCTGACGACCTGACTGCCATCGACAAGGTCATCCTCAAGCGTCTGAAATCAGATGTTGTGCTGATCAACCAGATCGGTGCCCATATCGTCTACAGCGGCGGCAAGCGCATGCGTCCCCTGGTCGTGCTGCTGGCAGCACGCGCCTTCGGCTACCAGGGTGACAAGCACATTGAGCTGGCTGCGGTGGTTGAATTTATCCATACTGCCACCCTGCTGCATGACGATGTGGTGGATGCATCAGACAAGCGCCGTAACAAGGATACCGCTAATGCGCTCTGGGGTAACTCTGCCAGTGTACTATCCGGCGACTTCCTCTATTCCCGCTCATTCGAGATGATGGTCGATGTTGGCATCATGCGGGTGCTGGATATCCTCTCCCACGCCTCCAACCAGATCGCTGAAGGCGAGGTGCTACAGCTGCTCAACTGCAACAATCCGGAGACGACCGAAGAGGAGTACATGAAGGTCATCTACCGCAAGACGGCCACCCTGTTTGAGGCCGGGGCAAAGATCGGCTCGGTGCTGGTCGATGGCAGTGCAGAGCAGGAGGCCGCCATGGCCGATTATGGCCGCCACCTCGGCACCGCCTTCCAGCTGATCGATGATGTCATGGACTACAGCTCCTCCAGCGAAGAGATGGGCAAAAATGTTGGCGATGACCTGGCTGAAGGCAAGCCGACACTGCCACTGATCCGCGCCATGGAAAAAGGAACCGCTGAGCAGAAAAAAGTTATCCAATTAGCCATTGAGCACGGAGGACTGGAGCGGATAGATGCTGTGACAGAGGCAATCAAATCTACTGATGCCATAGCCTACACGGCTGAAATTGCAGAGCGCGAGGCGGACAAGGCCAAAGTGGCGCTTGAGGTGCTGCCGGCCTCCCCTTATCGGGATGCCCTGGCCTCACTGGTGGATCTATCGGTTAAACGTTCAAGCTGATGGATTGCAGCGGCGTAACCCCATGCGCCGCAAACAGTGATATATGGAAAACGGAGAGGGCGGATAATGTACCACCTGGGTACCAGAATTAAATGTTACCGTGGAGGGTTATCCGCCAATTGAGAGGCAGTTAACCGTTATTTATCAGATTTGTCGT
>JAKISI010000085.1 GCA_021648685.1 Candidatus Polarisedimenticolaceae bacterium | reverse complement strand
TGCCCGAGGTGGTGCATGAAGATGGCACGGCTCGTGCTCAGGTAGTGACCCGTGAGACCAACCCCCGCTACTATGATCTGATTGAAGAACTTGAAAAGCATACGGGCAGTGGCGTTGTTCTCAATACCTCTCTCAACCGGCGGGGAGAGCCGATGGTCTGCTCGCCCACAGATGCACTCAATATGTTTTTTGGATCGGACCTGGAGTATCTGATCATGGAAGACGTATTGGTCACAAAATAGCTGTCAGCAGTGGAACCATCTTGCACCTGGCGCGTTGCACACAGCTCTTTCATGGCCGGAAATTCCTGATTGAGCCAGAGTACCAGCCACAACTGGCTGATCTGGGCATCAGTGCCACAATGGACTGGGTGAATTATGCCAATGGAGAGCTGATTTCAGGCTTGCCAATTACCCGTTGTTATCACATCGTTTCAAACAGTGGAAACGCCTTCTATTTCAAACGCTACATCTGCCCTTTTCGACGGGGAATACAGTTTTGGATGCGTCCTGGCAAGGCGGCCGTTGAGGTTTGGGCCTACCGGCAGCTGATGGCACTGGGCATTCCGACACTGGATGTGGTTGCATTTGGTGAAGAGCGCATCCTGGGCGTACTGAAATCGAGCTTTCTGGTTACCCGTGCTGTGCCGAATAGCCAGGATCTTGATGATTTTGCGCTGGGTAGCTGGTATCAGATGCCTGAGCCCATGCGGCGGCAGGCCTATCGAGAGATATCGAGCCAGCTGGTGGAGCAAGGCAAGGGTGGCGCACAAAGGGCGGTTTTTTCATCATGTGCTGTTGTTATCGTTTAGTTGCTTGTTTTTGGTGATTTGCTTTTTGGCAATTGCCCGCCATAGCTTTTTTGATTCAGGAGAGAGGTGCTCCTCTTGGCGATAGATCAGAAAAAATCGCATACGATCCGTTAGCGACCAGTTGCCAGTATGGCGAGAGAAGGTGTTGAGATCACGGATAATGGCTTGCTGCCTGAAGGGTTGCCGGCGTGCCTTTTCAAGATCGATCAGGCGCACTTCAAACGTCTCCTGAGACAGTGGCTTGATGAAGATATGTTTTGGGTAGAGGCAGCCATGTTGCCATTTTTCTGCATGTAACCGACGCAGCAGTCCGGCCAGTTTTTCAAACAGCGCTTTGCGTGCCGGGAGAGAGGCCAGCAGCCCGCCTTTACCAGGCAGAAATTGGGGGGCATCTATTGGGGAGAAACCTTCCAGCTCACGCGTGAGCAGGATGCCTTGGTCATTGCCATTGACTCGCCGCTGGCCAAAATAGATCGAATCCAGGGTGGTGACATCGATTTGCTGAAAGTGGCGGATATTCTTGAATTCGCGGGCGAATGTCAGGGTGCCGCGGATTGGGTGCAGAGGTGACTTGTACATGTGGTTTTGCTGTCGCTTGAGGAAGAGGCCAACCATCCCTCCATCAGGTAATTTCAGCTCAATACGGGCAACACCGCTCCAGCCACCACGCTCCTTATTGGGCTCTTCGAACCACTCTGCATCCAGATTCCACAGGGCGTCAAAGTTGTCCAATCCATTCTGTTGCAGGATGGGCTGCCAACCCTCGTTGATAAAATCCATGACTATTGAATCTTTAGGACATAGGTGCGCCACATGGCATTTCATTTGATGAAATCCAATCTTGCCTCAATGGTCAGGCCACTCTCTCTGAATTCATCTTCAATCGTTATCTGCGGGATCACGAAGCGGTTTTGATACTGTTTTCCTTTCCGTTTCGCCTCAAGCCGTTTGCGCTTCCAGGCAGCTATATTCCCATCTACCCAGAGTGATATGATGATGGTGTCTGAGGTCACTCTGGCCAGCTCAGCGAGCAATTTCATGCGATCTTCATGCGCACCAACATGATGCAACAAGCGTATGCAGAAAATTGATTGAACAAAATCATCCTCTACCGGCAGGTCAAAAGCTGACCCCTTGAAGGTTTCAAATCGTTTTGCTGTCTCAGGTGGTCTGAATTTCAGTGCGGCATTAATCACTTCCTGGCTGTTGTCAGAGGCCCATAACTTGCGCTCCGGATCTTTTGCCAGCAGATCCCAAAAACGACCTGTGCCGCAAGGCATATCCAGGATGCGCTTGGGATTGCCGGCGATCTTGAGTGCTTTGGTGCAGATTTGATGGTCTCGCCAGTTGGAGAGACGCCGCCAGAACCCCTGCTCATGTTTATCAAAGTAGCGGCGGGCGTGGATTTCATCATACTTCTCGGAAAACGCTAGTTTAGTTGTTTCTGATTGTGCTCTATTCATTTTGGATGAGGGGTTGGGTAGGAGGTATCAGCCTTTTCAATCCTCTGGTTTTGGCTGAATATGTTGGCATTTTCTGGAATATGAGCATTAAAGTAAAGCATTATGTTATGTGTGGCCCATTGTGATTTTGCTGCATTTGAATTCTAATACACTGCCAAGCAGATACAGACTGAGCCTTTTTAGCTGTATGCTTTTGGTGGATTTATGACCCATATACGCAGCATCTCCACCTGCATATCATGACAGTGCGGTAGCGCAAGAGAAGCAGTTTTCGCGTAAAAACACGCCCCCAGCTTTGCTGCTCAAGCCTCCTGTTACTGCCCTGAAAAGGCCGTGATTGCTGACCATATCAAATGAGCGGAGAAAACACCCGATGGCTCCTATTTTGCTCTCGCATACTGGAGATACGGAGCATATTTTTTCAGGCTAAGTGCAGAAGCATCTGTGTAGGCCGTGAGTTGATAACAAGAAATGCCCCCGCATAACTTTTATCTAAAGGCAGAATAATGAGCAAAGATTCAATACCCTGGAGCCAACTGTACCAAGCGCGCAGAGAAGTCCAGAAACGCTATAAAAAAATATGGGATGTTCCCATTGCTAAACGTTACAGCAAAGTGCTGTTTGATCATGGCCATGATAGCAGTTCCGTATTGGAGATAGGCGCAGGAAGCCGGGGGCTAGGCAAGCGTTTGTCTGAAGCTTGGCCTAATTCAACCTACAAGAGCCTGGATATCGACCGCACATACCAACATGATTTCTACGCACTCGACGAAATAACAGGTGGGTACGACATCATCTGCATGTTTGAGGTGATAGAGCATGTAAGACCAGAGCAAGCATGGCAAATTCTGCGTAAGTGCAAAGAGGTTCTTAGGCCTGGGGGGCTGTTTTTTGCGACAACACCAAACATCTACTATCCGCCAAATTACCTTAGAGATGCTACTCATATAACGCCTTGGTGCTATGACGAGCTCGGTGCTATTGCACATATGGCGGGCTTTGAAATCCAGCAACTATATCGCTTGTATAATGACTCGCTGGGCGGAAAGCTGGTGCACAGAGTATTCATGTATCCATTGCACAAGACGATGGGGATTGATTTTTCAAAGCAGATCATGATTGTAGCTTCAGCGTAATATATGTAGCTGCAGGCATGGAATTTTACCTTTCAATTATTATTGTTAACTGGAATACCCGGGAACAGACGCTGACCTGCATAAAAAGCATTATGCGCTATAGCGACGATCAGGCGTGCGTGCAGGTGGTTGTTGTGGATAATGCTAGCGATGATGGGCCACAAAGTGCTTTGCGTGAAATATCTGATAGCGTGGAGTTGATTGAGAATCAGGAGAATCTTGGTTTTGGCAGGGCAAATAATGTCGGCCTAAAAAGTGCAACTGGGCGCGTTGTGCTTTTTCTTAACAGTGATACAGAAATAACAGAAGGCTTCATTTCAAATCTATTAAAAGAGTTTGATCTGCACCCTGATATTGCAGCTTTTGGTTGTAAAATCCTTGGTTATGATGATGTGCCGCAGCACTCAGTAAGAGGCTTTCCATCATTAACGGCCTGTCTTTATAGTGACTAAAGTTTCCCGCTTTGCCCTAAGCGACCATGCGCAATAAAGCACTGATAAAGGAATTATGAATGGGTTTGCCCGGTTTAGGGCAAAGGGTAACAAAATCCTTATCGAGGGCGGCTTTAGTGATGAGTTTTCTCACGTCAGAAAAAGCGAAATGCTGTCGATTGTTGACAGCATAACAACGCTGAGGAGTGTGGTCTAGGTGGTCAGCATATACCCATGTCACGGTAGTCGCCATCATACAGAAATTAAGATGATTAGTGACGGCATGGGGGTTTCTGGTTTGGCTTTTAGCACTCCCGATTTCCTGTTTTATTTCTTTGAAACCGGATTCAATTTTCCATCTGGCACCATAGTATTCAATGATCTGTTCTACAGATAAGTCCAGGTCGGTGGTAAAGAGCGCAACCCAGTTAGATTTTCGATAGACCCAAACGACACGCACAGCGCATTTGAGTGTCTTAAGCATAACAATTCTGTCATAGGCCAATACATCACGTTGCTTACCGTATAGGCTTACCGAATAGGTCGTAGTGAGATTGATAAATTGCTCAGCCAGCGTCTTGGCAGAACCCAGTTTATACCCATATTTTTTAGGTCTTCCTCGTTGTGATTCACAGTGTTTTTCTGGTGCATCAAAAAGAGAAGAATTGACGCGCAGCCTAGAGAGGATATGGCAGTGTTCTCCAATGGTCTTACGCATAGGTTTGAACAAGCCGTTATTTCCAAACTAGCTATCAGTCACGATCAGTACTGGAGTACCGTGAAAAGCGATAGCGATGTAAGAGATCATTTCAACCGCCTGTTCGAACTTGGTTCGGAATGGAACAGATTTATGATTAATTTTAACATTCCCAGCCAGGACGGTTTTTTTCATGTGGTAGAAGCGAAACGCCAATGGTAACCAGGCCCAACGTCCTTTGACGATCTTCAACAGGCCGATAGAGACAATATTTTGTGCCCATGGATATTTTGCTTGATTAATCTTTGCGGCATGATCAAAAACGGAGGCACACCCGAAGATCTTTTTTCCGGTTTTGGGATTGATATAATCATCCAAGGCCAGCAGGAGTCGGCCATTGACGGTAGGGGTCGGAATGAGTGACCACAGAACAGGCCAGAGGCGCTCCCAGGGCAGCTTCGGAGAGGCCATGAAGGTATAGAAGCGGTGGGGGCAGAGCGTTAACCCAAAGAGGGTCTGCAAACAGCGGATCAGATTAGAAGTGCGAGAAGATGTGAAGTGGGTGATGACAGCCAGAAGGGTATAAATAAACCAAACACCGCGTTCTGAGCCTTTGCGAGAATATTTGAATTCATCCTGGAGAGGAATGAGGATATTGCGTAAGATAAACATGTGGCGGCGTTCCTTTTGTTAGTGATTTCAACCGGTTACAGGTGAAATTATAACAAATCAAGCGCGTCGCCACAACTATAAGTTACTGTTTTACAAGAAAAAAATCGATTTTTTACCCTGACAAACATTAGGGTTATTGTTGTTGCCCCGCTGTCTTGAGCAAAGAACGTGCGAACGAGTTTATAGGCCGTTTAAAAAGCGTAAAACTTTAGTCAACCTTACTCTGACTCCGGTTATTCGGTTATTCAATTTATCTTGTACAGCTGCTTTAGCCGTCTGCAGTAAATTCTGTATAGCGCTGACAGTCTGAACAAATTTCCAGTCCGTTAGCGAGCCGTATCTACCAATAGACTCAAGGTAGCTTGTCACATCATCAACAGAATGATCAGCAAGGCGCTTACTGGGGAAAGCCCCAATATACTGCTCTGCATGCTGAACGCAGTAGCGCGCCTCATCCTCCTTAATCCCTTGTTTTAAAAGAGCAGCAATAAATCGATCCCAGAAGCGACTGGCAGACCTCTTGGGGCTTGATGTATTGTGATTCATGTGCTAAGTTTTCGTCCATAAATAAATGAAGAAAGGAGGCTCAGTGATTATCAAACCTCCATTCAAAAATAAAACATAGCACAATAGGCAGAATACGCCTAGT
>JAKISI010000002.1 GCA_021648685.1 Candidatus Polarisedimenticolaceae bacterium | reverse complement strand
TATAGGCGGCATTGAGTTTGCCACCTTCGAACCATTTGATCTCTGCGGTGTGGAAATCCCACTCCTGTACCTTGTCCCACTTTTTTGACCAGGTGAGAAAAATCTCTGCCTGTTCCGCCCAGAAACCGTCAGTGTCTTCCAGTGACTGTTTGTATAGCGCGTCGTACTGTTCCGCATTAATCAGCGCATTGGCCGCAAAGTCAGCAGGAACAGGATAGATCTTTTCATCAGACATCTGCTTCTCCCTAAATTATGTGGTTACCTGTATTGGGTTAAGCTTATCGTGAAACCCCTGGAGACAGAAGGGCATGAAGCGAAATTCTGTACTGCAGGGATCAGGGATCAGTATGGGGGAAAACGGCTAACGCAATGCCGGGTTGTTCAATCTGGCGCGGGGGCTATGCTTTTGCCAGATGCTGGGGGGTTGCCTCGGCGTGGGTCTGGCCACTGCGCCCATAGGTGGTGGTAACGCTTGCTTTGCCAGAGAGGATATCAAGGGCAATGGTAATGTGCCGCTGAGTCAGGACAATCACGCCGCCATTGATCTCATTCTGATGCTGTAGTTTTCTGGCCAGATCCTGCAACTCCTGCCACTGAGTGACGATCAGACTCTCTTTGGGAAGAGCAGCAATAAACCGCACCATCTCTTCACCACTGGAAGGGCATCCAATCTGGTCTAAAAACTGTGTACGCTTTGAGTGGTACTGTTCAACCTGCTGCATAGCATCCAATTTCTTGCGGCTGATTGCAGCAATCAGATCAGGGCTTGAGCTGCTCAATGCCTGATGCTCTTCGATCAGTATATCCAGCAGCTGATGGCTCTCTTTCAACTCTGCGGCCAGTAGTTGAGATAGCTGTTGCTGAGTGGTATTTATCATGGCTAGCTCTTTTGGGCAAAGGCCCGTTCAGTGGCCAACAGGTTATCAGCCGTGCTTTCCGGGTTGATCTGGTGAGTGCCAGTAGCCAGGGCATGCCTTGTCTCCGCAACACGGTTGGCATCGGCTATGGGCAGGCTGTTAATCTGCTCCTCTAAAACCGTAAGCTGCATGGCAGATGCAGTCAGGCTGACTCGGTCTGGGTTTGCTGATGGTTTGGCAGAACTGCTGCCCGAGGGGCCATCATTAGTAACGGCACCAGCAGATCTGCCGCTTCCCTGGCTGCTGATGGCGTTATTGGCAATATTTTTAATCTCTATCGTCATATCAGTACTCCTGAATCTGCATCTCTTCGGTAATGGGTAACGACATGGTATTCAATATCTTTACCCGGTTTTGTGACGTGAACACTACATCTTGTGGTATTTATGAATGAATCGCATAATTTACTCATGGCGATGACCCAGCAGGCATCCGCTACAATGCGACCCTAACCACACCTGGGGATACCACAGTGGCCTCAATCTCCTTTTTTGAGTGGATGTTCCGCACCTTTATTCGCTCTCCTGTGGCCCCATTGCTCAACGCCTTTCCCGGCATTCGAACCTCTATGTTGCTGCTGTGAGCCAGGATAATGACCTTACTGCCTTTTTTTACCGTTTTCTGAATTACCGTATGCTGCGAGTGAAGCACCTGACCCTGTTGCAGGTTCCTCTTCAATACCATACCAATGGCCTCTGCAGGCTGCGTGAAGAAGCTGCCACGAAGCCGGGCAACATCCTTTTTTTCCAGCATGAGGTGGCTGCTGCTGAGCACGGTTCCCCGGCCAAGGTTGTGAGCAGCAACGATGACATCCATTACCAGACTCACCATGACCGGCACATAGAGGCTCCAGGGCTTGCTGCCTGAGCAGCGTACACCTACCGTAGATCTGCCCAGTTTGCGTCCGGCTGGCGGCGAGAAGGTCTCTAAGGGTTGACTGCATTCAGGCAGCCGCAAGCGACTGTCAAGGCGGTTAGCTGTGACCGTAGGCGGCACAGAGTAGCCGGTAGCATTGTTTTTTGCATGGTTGCGAGCCGCATCAAGAATGCTTTTATGCGACTGAATGGGGCCGGATGAAAATGCCAATGCGGGCAATACAAGCGCTAACAACAGCACCGCATTAATCTGTAAAACCACTGTTTTTAGTCTGTCAATGTTCATTGTGCCATTCAATTGGTTCTATGCCGTTTTTTTGACGCATATCCGCTTCCACTAAACTCTTGCAATTCGCATGCCTATTGCATTCGATCCACTGATGGCCTCTTTGTTATGCAGAGAGGTTCTAAAGCATTATCCATAGATGCCGTTAACCGGGCATGGTTGATCGGATTAACAGGCGGAATAACAATGGCAGGCATTCTTGACGGTGTTGACAATCGTACCCAGCTTGCCGGGCAAAATCGCCTTGAGCTGCTGCTGTTTCGGCTGGGCAGGCGGCAGCGATTTGGCATCAATGTGTTTAAGGTGAGGGAGGTTATTCAGTGCCCTCCATTGACACAGATGCCTGGATCAAACCCGGTTGTGCGGGGGGTTGCCAATATGCGTGGCAAAACCATTTCGGTGATGGATCTCTCCCTGGCAATCGGTGGCCCGCCGCTGGGCGGTGAGCAGGAGCAATTTGTCATCGTCACAGAATATAACCGGCAAACCCAAGGATTTATGGTGCATAGCATCGAGCATATCGTCAATATGAACTGGGAAGATATTCTGCCTCCACCCACAGGGATCACAGGGGAGAGCTATCTGACGGCCGTCACCCGGATGGAACAGGAGTTGATAGGGATTATTGACGTAGAGAAGGTCATGAAAGAGGTTATGGGTG
The DNA here is from genome assembly GCA_021648685.1 of Candidatus Polarisedimenticolaceae bacterium. Lineage (GTDB taxonomy): Bacteria > Pseudomonadota > Gammaproteobacteria > Chromatiales > Chromatiaceae > WFXD01. Next base: position 103,702 of record JAKISI010000002.1, on the reverse strand, counting down.
GCAACGAGACAGTCAGTGAGGGGATTATTGATACCAACATGGATCTCAGCGCCCAACATGTACTTGTGGTGGATGACTCTGTTGTTGCCCGCAAACAGGTCAAACGCGTATTGGATCAATTGGGCGTCACCTGTACGTTATGCAAAAATGGGCAGCATGCGCTTGATCAACTGCAAGAGTGGGTAGTGGAGGGGCGGGATCTTTATCACTGGCTGGCGCTGATTATTTCAGATATTGAGATGCCACAAATGGATGGCTATTCACTGACAGCCGCCATCAGAAAGAGTGCTGATCTTGATAAGCTGCACATCTTTCTGCACTCTTCACTAAGCGGCGTCTTTAATGAATCTATGGTAAAAAAAGTAGGCGCAAATCACTTTTTACCAAAATACGAACCCAATGAGCTTGCAGAATTGGTGCAAGCCCGCCTAAAAGAGCACGCTGAACAGTGCTCTCATGCGGCATAACTATTTTTCAGGGCTGAATAAATGAACCATGCTGCTGCAACAAGAACCCCATTGGTCTGCTCTGCAGAGGATTACACTGCATTCAAACAGTTTCTCTGCAAAACCAGCGGCATTGAGCTGGGTGACGGCAAAGAGTATCTGGTTATCAGCAGGCTCAATGGCCTGATGCGTCAGTATAAGCTGGCAAATATAAAAGAGCTGCTGACCAAGTTGACCACCGGGCACAACCCCGGTTTAAAGGCGGATGTCATTGATGCAATGACCACCAATGAGACCTTTTGGTTTCGTGATGCACCACACTTCCGGCTGCTAACCGCTAAAATATTTCCAGAGGCCGGCCACCAGCGGTTTCGAATCTGGTCAGCCGCCTGCTCATCAGGCCAGGAACCCTACTCGATCAGCATGCAGGCACATGATTATCGCATGCGCAACCCAGGTAAATTAAGAGATGTTGAGATCATCTCAACCGACATATCGGCCAGCATACTGAATGAGGCACGCAGAGGGGTCTACTCCGCATTATCAGCCTCCCGCGGGTTGGATGATAAACAGCGCAGCCGCTACTTCATCCCCCATCCTGAAGGGTACGAGGTTAAACCGGAGATTAAAAAGCAAATTCATTTTCAGGAGTTCAACCTCACCCGCGACTTTGCCTCTTTGGGGCGATTCGACGTTATTTTTTGCCGCAATGTCCTGATCTATTTTCCTCCCGCAGTCAAGCAGGACATCATCCAGCGCATGAGCAGGGTATTGCGCCCTGGTGGGTATCTCTTTTTAGGCTCTACTGAGTCAATGCCTGCGGGCCTGGATGTCTTTGAGATGATTACTGAACAGGGGGGCATTATCTATCGGGTGAAAAGACAGTAAACCAAATACCTGCTCACCTCCCCCCCCCCCACCTTGCCGCCCAGGCGGTAATCTTTTGCCGCCCCCTCTGCCTATACACCACAGGACAAACAGTTATCCCATGAAAAACAATAACATGCCTTGATGGCATGAAATCTGCTTTCGTTAAAACAAAAGCAATATCTGGAGCAGATTGATGAAACTTGGTGATGCGTTTGGCATTCACGAACAGGCACTGAAGGTGCGATCCTATCGGGCTGAGCTGTTGGCCAGCAACATGGCAAATGCCGATACCCCCGGGTTCAAGGCGCGGGATATTGACTTCAAGCAGGCCTTGGGAACCGCAACGATACAGCAGCCCCGGATGAAAACAACGCATCGGAATCATATATCAAACGCCACCAGCGGACTCTCTCCAGCACATCTGCGGTATCGGATACCCACTCAGCCATCACTGGATGGAAACACAGTTGATATGCAAATTGAAAAGAGCGCCTTTGCCGCCAATACATTGGAATATCAAGCCAGTTTGGGATTTCTCAATGGCAAGATCAAGGGATTAAAAAAAGCCATACGGGGTGATTAGTTATGTCTAGCATGAAGATTTTTGATATTGCGGGTTCAGCACTCAGCGCACAAAGCCAGCGCCTGAATCTGGTGGCCAGCAACATGGCCAATGCCGATAGCGTCAGCAGCAGCATCAATGAGACCTATCGTAGCCGTCAGCCCGTATTCAAGACCATGGTTGATCAAATGGACCCGCAGAGTTCAGCAGTTGGTGTACGCATGCTGGGCGTGGTGGAGAGCCAGGTTCCACTGCAACAGGAGCATGCACCAGATCACCCCATGGCCAATGAAGAGGGCTACATCTTCCGCCCCAATGTAAACATTGTAGAGGAGATGGCCAATATGATCTCCGCCTCTCGCTCCTATCAAAATAACGTAGAAGTAGTGAACTCAGCCAAGCAGATGATGATGGGACTGCTCAGGTTAGGACAATAATTGAGGTGACGCCATGAGTACAGTTGGAACAGTAGAGAACTTTTATTCCGCTTTAGGGCTGGGTGAAAAAGAAAGCAGTAAGGAACGGAGTTCAAATGAACTTGCCCAAGAGGACTTTCTGGAGTTGATGGTGACCCAGCTTACGCATCAGGATCCATTCGAACCAATGGAAAATGGCGATTTTCTTGCCCAGATTGCTCAGTTCTCAGCCGTCTCCGGCCTGGATGAACTCAACGACTCCTTTAGTACACTATCTGCATCAATGACCTCCAATCAAGCCACGCAAGCAGGGGCTCTGATTGGTCGGGAGGTCTTGGTAGATACAGATTTCGGGCTTCTGCCTCAAGGTGGAACACTGGATGGTGTAGTGGATCTCACTTCAAGCGCCGGTGCCGTAACCGTCACTATCCATGATGCAACTGGCGCCTTGATAAAAGAGATCTCACTTGGAACGCAGCCCAAAGGTCGGGTTGAATTCAGCTGGGATGGCTCAACCGACAGCGGTGATTATGCACCACCCGGCGTATACAGCATCAGCACCGAGGCTGTAATAGACAATGAAAATATCATGCTGCCAACACTGGTCGTAGCACGGGTTGATAGTGTAAACCTGGGGTCAGGGCAGCAGGGGTTAACACTTAATTTGGATGGTTTGGGTTCAGTTGCATTCAGCAACGTGGCTCAAATACGTTAAACGAAATTCTATAGGAGTTCTGATATGCCTTTTCGAATTGCACTCAGCGGACTAGATGCCGCATCAACAGATCTACAGGTTACCGGCAACAACATTGCCAACGCCGCAACAGCTGGATTTAAAGAGTCACGGGCAGAATTTGCAGATCTTTATGCCAGCTCACTGAATGATGTAAGCACCAATTCATCCGGACGCGGCGTACGGGTTTCACGTGTCGCACAGCAGTTCAGTCAAGGCAACATTGATTTTACCGGCAGCAATCTTGATCTCTCCATCAGCGGAGAGGGGCTTTTCATCCTGGGCGCAGCAGATGGTTCTGCCAGCTACGAATACACCCGCGCCGGGGCGTTCAGCGTTGATCGGGACAGCTATGTGGTAAACCATGCCGGTCAACAGCTGCAGTTTTTTCCAGCCCAGCTTGATGTCAATGGAAATGTCGTTAAGGATGCAAGCGGCAGCCCCATATTTCAGGGAGCCATCTCATCTATACAACTGCCCACCCAGGCAGGCGCACCTTCCGCAACAGCCAGCATTGTAAACTCTGTTAACCTGGATTCAAATGAAGCCCAACCAGCAGCCTACACGGCTCAATCAGCTGTCCCTCCTGCTGCACTGGTGGCCACTGAATTCTCACCAAACCCAAGCCCGGATGAGTACAATCACACCACCTCAACAACACTCTATGACTCACTGGGAAACAGCCATATAGGAACCTTTTACTATGTAAAAACATCCGTTCCGGGTCAATGGAATGTCTACCTGCAAACTACAAACAATGAGGGTACCGATGTTTTTGTACCGGCTGATCAGAGCCGTGATGGCACGGTAGACAGCTACTATACAACACTGCAGTTTGACGGCACGGGCAGCCTGGTCAGCGCAGGCACCAGCGGCCCTCCCTATGTAACCAGCGCCTCTTATCCCGGTTTTGATCTGCACCCTTCCACAGCGCTTACAGGGGATGCGGCAGCTATGAATCTGGATATTGATTTTGGCGCAACCACTCAATATGGCACACGCTTTGCGATCAATAATCTGACTCAGGATGGCTACACCAGCGGCCTGCTGACCGGGCTTGATATTGACAAGAGTGGCGTGGCATTTGCACGCTTCTCCAATGGACAATCCCTGGCGTTGGGCATGGTAGCGTTGGCACGCTTTAATAACCAGCAGGGGTTGCTACAGGTTGGAGATACCAACTGGGCGGAGAGCTTCGCCTCCGGTGGTGTTCAAGTTGGCCAACCGGGCACCTCGAGCCTTGGGCTGGTGCAGTCAGGTGCACTGGAGAGTTCAAACGTTGACGTAGCAGAGCAGCTGGTTAATCTGATCTCGGCACAACGAAACTTTCAGGCCAATGCGCAGGTCATCAGCGCAACCGATACGATAACCCAAACCGTTATCAACATGATTCGTTAATAATACAGGTATAGACCCATGGATCGCATGCTTTATGTCGCAATGAGCGGTGCCTCTGAGACCATGCTGGCTCAGGGCACCAACAGCAACAATCTGGCAAACGCCAATACCACAGGCTTTTTATCTGACCTACAGCAGTTTCGCAGCATGCCGGTCTTCGGGGATGGATTTCCTACACGCGTCTATGCCATGAGCGAGCGTCCAGATATTGATTTTGCACGCGGCGCCATCCAGGCCACAGGCCGTGATCTGGATATTGCAGTACAGGGTGACAGCTGGATGGCTGTACAGGCCAAAGACGGCAGTGAAGCACTGACCCGTGCCGGCGATCTACAGATTGATGCCAATGGCCTGTTGATCACCGGCACAGGATTGCCGGTACTCGGCAATAATGGACCTATCGCCATTCCGCCAGCAGAAAAGATTGATATCGCCACGGATGGAACCATCTCCATCCGACCTCTGGGGCAAGGCGCCAATGAGTTGGCGGTGATTGACCGTATTAAATTATCAACCCCCCAAAAGACAGAGCTTGAAAAGGGAATGGACGGGCTTGTTCGCCTTAAATCAGGAGCCCCTTCAATCGCTGATGCCGATGCCCGCTTAACCACAGGTGCGCTGGAATCCAGCAATGTAAACACCGTAACCGCCCTGGTCGATATGATTGAACTGGCACGCAAGTTCGAAATGCAGATAAAAATGATGAAGACAGCAGAAGAGGTTGATGCTGCCTCCACTACAATATTAAAGTCCTGATTCCCACTCAGCTTCTCTGCCTGATAGCTACGCCCCCCCTCCGCACACTTATTACCCAGCCTGCCTCTGAACACCTGAATACTTGGCAAGTAATTTGCAAGTTACTTTACAAGCAGGCTATCTGATTCAACAGATACATTTGTAAACCGCGTTCTGGCGCACGTTGATTTGCCAGACAAGCAGAGGATTTAAGATATGTACAGGGCTCTCTGGATTGCAAAAACAGGTCTTGATGCACAGCAAACCCGTATGTCGGTCATCGCCAACAATTTGGCGAACGTGAACACCACGGGATACAAGCGTGAACGTGCAAAATTTGAAGATCTGATCTATCAAAACATCCGCCAGGTGGGCGCTCAATCCTCCCAGGATACCCAGCTCCCATCAGGGCTTGCACTGGGTACCGGTGTGCGCACTGTTGCCACAGAAAAGGTTCATGCCCAGGGCAACATGATTCAAACAGAAAATGCATTTGATGTGGCAATACAGGGGCGGGGGATGTTTCAGATCCTTCACCCTGACGGCAACATCGCCTACACCCGTGATGGCGCTTTTAGCATGAGTGTCAATGGTGAGCTTGTAAATGCAAACGGTTATCTGCTGGAGCCTGCCATTACGGTTCCTGACAATACACTCAGTATCACCATTGGCACAGATGGCATTGTCTCTGCACTGGTTGCAGGGAGCACAACACCCACCCAGATTGGCACTATCGAAACTGCTGATTTTTTAAATTATGGCGGCCTGGAAGCTATTGGCGGCAATCTCTATCGCGAATCAGCAGCCAGTGGCGCACCCACAACCGGCACACCAGGGATAGATGGCCTGGGTACCATTAATCAAAACATGCTTGAAAGCTCCAATGTCAACGTAGTTGAAGAGATGGTGAATATGATTGAGACCCAACGCGCCTATGAGATGAACTCAAAGGCCATCTCCACCACAGATGAGATGTTGTCCTACGTCAGTAACCAGCTGTAAAGCATAAGCTGAAGGGATTGATGCCGTCATGAAAAGAGCCATTACAATAGCTGTCATTGCACTGAGCTTACTGTTGCTGGCAGGCTGTAACTCGGCACCCAAGCGTGATCCGGATTATGCACCAGTGCGCCCTGTGGCTCCACCACCTGTACCTCAGGGCAATGGTGCAATCTATCAATCAGGGTTTCAGATGTCATGGTTTGAGGATATGCGGGCACGCCGGATTGGCGATCTGCTGACCATAAAACTGGCAGAGCGGACAGATGCCACAAAAACCGCCACAACCGAGATCACCAGATCAAATGCATCCTCCGTAACCAACCCATCCATTCTGGGTGTATCGCCAGAGTTTTCACTTCCCGGGATATTGCCACTCTCCGCAACCAAAAACCTTGGTTTGGGCACCAGCCTGAGCTCCTCAACCGATTTTACAGGCGAAGGCGACAGCGCACAAAGCAATAAACTAACAGGGGAGATTACGGTTACTGTGATTGATGTGCTGCCCAATGGCTACCTGATGGTGCGGGGTGAGAAGCGCATTGGCATCAACCGGGGTAATGAATATATCAAGCTCTCAGGCATTGTGCGCCCCGCTGATATTGACTCAACCAATACGGTGCTATCCACCAAGATGGCAGACCCAACCATTGTCTATGTGGGAGATGGTGAAATTGCATCAGCCAATACCATGGGATGGCTGGCCAGATTTTTTATCAGTGCACTATTCCCATTTTGACCAGCATCTTGAAACAGAGGTATGCGATGAGGCCGTATAAAACAGCATTTTTTAACTGTAGCGTAAACGGGCTGCTGCTCCTGCTTGCTCTGCTATTGACAGCAAGCGGGATGGCGCAGGCAGACCGCATTAAAGACATTACCTCGATTGCAGGTGTGCGTAGCAACCAGCTATTGGGATATGGCCTGGTCGTCGGCCTGGACGGCAGTGGTGACAAAGTCAAGTCATCACCTTTCACGCAACAGAGCCTGATCACAATGCTGGCCAATCTGGGTATCGTGGTACCCCCTGGAACCACCATAAAACCCAAGAATGTGGCAGCAGTCATGGTACATGCTGATCTCCCTGCCTTTGCCAAACCGGGTCAGAAAATTGACATTACCGTCTCCTCCATTGGGGATGCCAAAAGCCTGCGTGGTGGCAGCCTGTTGATGACGCCGCTGAAGGGCATTGATGGCAAAATATACGCCATGGCGCAGGGTAATCTGGTGGTTGGTGGTTTAAGCGCCACAGGTTCTGATGGCTCCAACATAACTATAAATATACCCAGTGTTGGGCGCATCCCAAATGGCGCATCGGTAGAGCGTGCCGTATCCTCCCCATTTTCCCATGGAAACTCATTTACCCTGAATCTTCATCAGGCCGATTTCACCACGGCACGGCGTCTGAGTGAGTCAATAAATCATACGTTAGGGGCAGGCACCTCACGCCCCATTGATGCCACATCCATTGTAGTGAACGCACCGCTGGATCCCTCCCAACGGGTCAGTTTTGTCTCTATGGTTGAGAATCTGGAGGTAAGGCCGGATGCAGCGCCTGCCAGGATTATCGTAAACTCACGCACCGGAACGGTTGTGATCAGCAGCCATGTGCGCGTCTCGCCCGCAGCGGTCTCACATGGCAGCATGACGGTGACGATCAGTGAACGTGTTGGTGTCTCTCAGCCTGGTGCCTTTGCCGGTGGTACCACGGCAGTCATCCCCCGTTCCGATGTAACCGTAGAAGAGGAGGGTAAACGCATGTTTGTTTTTGATCCGGGCGTCTCGCTGGATGAGGTGGTGCGAGCCGTCAATGAAGTGGGAGCCGGCCCCAGTGATCTGGTGGCTATCCTTGAGGCGCTGAAACAGGCAGGTGCGTTACGCGCAGAGTTGGTCATCATCTAATGAATATTGCGCATGCCAGTGTCTACACCGATTTCCAGGGGCTTGCCAAGCTAAAGGCGGCCGCCCGGAAGGATTCTGGCAGCGCACTGGAGGAGACCGCCCAGCAGTTTGAGGCATTGATGATGCAGATGATGCTGAAAAGCATGCGTCAAGCCAGTATGGGTGAAGGGCTGGGCGATAGCGACCAAAGCCTCTTCTATCGGGATATGTACGACCAGCAGCTGGCCATCCATCTGGCCAAAAGCGGTGGACTGGGGTTGACCGAAGTAATCAAGCGACAACTGGGAGGGAGCACAGGTGAGCCTGCCCAGCAACCTGGCAAGCTACTGGCCGACTATCGTCAACAGGCGGTGATGCGGGTGCCAGTCTCATCCGGCACTGCGGCAAGCCCGCTTGAGACAGACAAACCATCTGCTACAACCGCTCCAGCGCAAAAGCCCCTTGACCCGCCGATAGACTCCCCCGAGGCTTTTCTGAAACATCTATGGCCAATGGCTCAAGAGGCCGCCATATTGCTGGGACAGGAGCCGGACACGCTATTAGCCCAGGCGGCACTGGAGACCGGCTGGGGGCAGAAGATGATCCGCAAGGGTGATGGCGACAGCAGTTTTAACCTGTTTGGCATTAAGGCCGATTATCGCTGGTCGGGTGAGCGGGCAATAGTGCCCACATTGGAATATGAAGGGGGCGTAGCCGTGCGGCAGAAGGCCGCCTTTCGCGTCTACAACTCTTTTGCAGAGAGCTTTCATGATTATGTTGCCTTTCTGCAAACCAACCCACGCTACCAAACCGCGCTGCAAACAGATGACAGTGGCAGCTATCTCGCCTCTTTACAGGAGGCAGGATATGCGACAGACCCCCACTATGCCAGGAAGATCACAGCCATTCTGGATCGCCCCGAGCTGCAGCAGGTGCTTACACAATTAAAGTCAGCCGAGTCGCGGCCGTAAAAGTAGAGGAGGGGTTTTATAATGTCATCAATTATCACCGTAATGGGTAGAGACAGGACAGCACAGTGACAGGTCTTCTTGGCATAGGGGCATCAGGCGTCATCTCGTACAAGAGTGCGCTGGACACCATTGGGCATAATATCTCCAATGCAAACACAGAAGGATATAGCCGGCAGCGTGTTGACCTGGCAGCCAATCCGGCATCCTACAAAGGGTATGGCTATGTGGGCAATGGCGTGCAGGCAGAGAGTGTCGAACGCCTCTATGACCGATTTGTAGATGCCCAGATTCGCAGCAGCACCTCAAACCAGGCAGAGTTTGAAACCTACTACCGTTACGCCTCCCAGCTGGACAACCTGCTGGCGGACGAGAGCCTCAGCCTTGATCCCTCCATCCAGAATTTTTTTAATGCAGTTCAAGAGCTTGCAGACAACCCCTCCTCCAGCATATCGCGTGAGTTTTTACTTGCGGAAAGCAGTACGCTGGTTAATCGGATGAACTACCTCAATGATCAGCTTGGTGATACGAGAGTCCAGCTGAATCAGGATTTGGCAGTCACCGTTAATGATATCAACAACATTGCAAACTCCATTGCCGAAATCAACCAATCCATTACGACATCAACGGGAATGGCCAACGGTGTACAACCCAATGACCTGCTGGATCAGCGTGACCAGCTACTAAGAGAACTCTCTGAGCTGACCAACGTAACCACAGTGGCACAGAACAATGGCGCTATAAATGTCTTTATTGGCACGGGGCAGGCGCTGGTCATTGATAATGAAGCACGATCCCTGGCGGTCACCAACAGCGCAACCGATGCCAGCAGAAAAGAGATCAGCTTCATAACCGATTCAAGCTCCGTCACCATCACCCGCCAACTAACGGGCGGACGGGTGGGGGGTATGCTCAATTTTCAGGATCAGGTGCTGGACTCCTCCCAGAATGAACTGGGGCGGGTTGTGGTTGGCCTGGTTGAACAATTCAATGCACAGCACCAGCTGGGGGCGGATCTCTCCGGCAGCCTGGGCGGTGCCTTTTTTACCACACCCACACCCGATGCACTGGCCAATGCAAATAATAGCGGAACCGGCGTGGTAACAGCCGCTTTCAGTAACCAGCCATTAAGCAACTACTCAGACCTTACCGCCAGCGATTATGAGCTGCGAAGCACCGATGGTGGCGACAATTACACCTTGACCCGACTATCCGACAACACCGCCTTCAATATAGATGTAACCACAGCCACAACACTGGCGGCCGATGGCTTCGAAACCGTGCCGGGTGTACCTGCAACCGTAACAGTCGATGGCTTCACGCTCAGCATAACGGCTGGAGCCGCAACTGGGGATCGATTTCAGATACAGCCCACACGGGACGCTGCCGCAGAGGTGAGCCTGGCCATTACCGATGCCAGCACCATTGCCGCAGCAGGGCCATTGCGTGCCAGTGAAGCCGTTGATGGCAATGGCATGCCAACCAATGTTGGAACAGCCGCCATCACACAACCCACCGTGAGCAGCACCGCAGACCTGCCGCTTTCCGGTTCAGGGGGTGATATTACACTCACCTTCAACCCCAATGCAGGCGGTGCCGGAATCCCTGGATTTGATGTGGCAGGCGCACTCCCGGCCACCCTGCTCTACAATCCAGCCACTGAGAGCGCAGGCAAAACACTGACCTTTACTACCGACACCAAGGGCGACATGAGCTTTCGCATCTCTGGCCTCCCTGCAACCGGTGATAGCTTCGTCATAACCGATAATACAAACCCGGTAGGTGATAACCGAAACGCACTGGCATTGGCAGGCATTCAGCAATCACAAAGCATGATCAATGGCACAGCGAGCCTGCAAGAGAGCTACTCACAGATGGTAAGCAGCATTGGAACCGATAGCCGACGCGCAGAGATCAATATGCAGTCCCATCAGGGGCTGCTGGATCAAGCCGTGCTCTCCAGGGATGCCGTTTCAGGCGTCAACCTGGATGAAGAGGCGGCAGACCTGCTTCGTTACCAACAGGCCTATCAAGCGGCAGCCCAGGTGGTCTCTGTAGCCGGCACCCTTTTTGATACCCTGCTTGCCGCAGTCAGGAGGTAGCCATGCGTATCTCAAACAACCTTTTTTTTCAACGATCTGTCAGCGCCATGACGGAACAGCAGTCGCAGCTGAACCGGACAAATATCCAGCTTGCTTCCGGGAAAAAGATGCTCACAGCATCGGATGATCCAGCCAGCGCCGCCAGAATCCTTGGGCTGAACAAGGCAATTGATACAATCGATCAATATCAGGACAACATCAACCGGGCCGAAATGAGGCTGGAGCATGAAGAGACCATTGTGGGCAGCGTGGTCGACCTGCTTCAGCGCGCCAATGAACTGGCCATTCAGGGTAATAATGATGTCCTTACCTCGACAGACAAGCAGTTTATTGGCGCAGAGGTGAACCAGCTACTCACAGCACTGATGGGGCTGGCCAATACCAAAGACCCCGATGGCGAGTATATTTTTTCCGGTTTTCAGACCAATACCAAACCCTTTAATCAGGCCTCAGCGGGAACCTTCTCCTACTCTGGCGATATGGGGCAGCGCAACCTCCAGATATCAACAGGCCAGAAGATCGCCGATGGTGACAATGGTTTTGACATGTTTGTCGATGTGAAGACAGGGCCACACGCATCGGTTACGGGCACCACAGCCACAAATCTTGCCGCGACAGGTTCGGGGGATATTTCAATCAATGGATTCAGCATCGGCGCGCTGCCTATAGCAGCAGACGCCGATGCACGCGCCACCCAGATTGTAGAGGCAATCAATCTGATCTCAGGTGATACCAATGTCACAGCAACACTGGCAACCTCAAGCACCGTAACACTCACCTCCTCCGCTGGGGATATTACAGTTAACTCGATTGCAGGCACCGGGCTGACTACGAGCATAACCGCCGCCCCCCAGGCTGCGGTCACCAGTAGCGCAGCAACCAGTTTTGATGCCATTGCCGATGGCGAACTGACTGTAAACAGCGTCAGCCTGGGTGCAATACCGGCTGCTGCCGATGCCGATGAGCGAGCCTTGCAAATATACAACGCCATCAATGCTGTCGCTGGCGTCACCAATGTAACCGCAACCATGCCAACCTCAGATACGGTTACGCTCACCTCATCCCGGGGGTGGGTCGATATTGCCGCCACCTCAACGGCAGAGACAGGGCTAACAACAGCGATTACATCAACCACAGGTACACGCAGCATTTTTGAGACCCTCTATCAGCTGGGGGATGCGCTCAACAACGACCAGCCAATTGATAGATATATCAATGATATACAGTCTGCAATAGGGCATGTTACCACGCAGCAGACAAAGATCGGCGCACGATTGAATGCACTGGATCAGCAGAGTGAGGCCAATGCAGGGATGAAACTCTCCTATGAGACTCGCCTCTCAACCGAACAGGATCTGGATTACCTGGAGGCGATAGGACGCTTCAACCAACAGATGCTCTCTCTCCAGGCAGCACAGCAGGCCTATGCAAAAATGCAGAATCTGTCGCTGTTCAATTACATAAGGTAGACTGACTCATCTTGACCCGACAGCGCTGCAGAGCGCTTTTTTGGCATAATCAGCCCTCCCCTGCCCTCTCTCCACTTAGTCCAATCATTCCCTTAAGTTTTCTAATCAAGTGACGCTACAGTAAGTGGAGGCGGTAAATACACATAATTTTGAGTATATCCGCTAAATATCAACCTTAGCCCCTCAGCGCCCAAACAGATACGGCAGCAAGGGGCAATAAGGAGAAATCAAGATGGCAATGGTAATCAATTCCAACGTAATGTCCATGAATGCGCAGCGCAATCTGGGCAAATCCAGCAGCGCACTGGCGACTTCCATGGAACGTCTCTCATCAGGTCTGCGCATCAACAGCGCAAAGGATGATGCGGCTGGCCTGGCAATCTCCAACCGCATGACCACTCAGATTCGAGGCCTGACCCAGGCTATCCGAAACGCCAATGATGGTATCTCCATGTCGCAGACCGCTGAAGGCGCCATGCAGGAGATCACCAACAACCTGCAACGTATGCGCGAGCTTGCCGTACAATCAGCCAACAGCAGTAACTCCGCCAGTGACCGCGCCGCACTGAACAACGAAGTCACCCAGCTGGTGGCCGAGGTTCAGCGTGCCGCTACCACCACCACCTTCAACGGCGTAAACGTGCTGGATGGTTCATTTACCAATCAGACGCTACAGGTTGGCGCACAGTCAGGTGAAACCATCGCTTTTTCTGTGGCCAATATGCAGACATCAGCCCTGGGTGTGGGATCTGCTTCAGGCTATAGTGCAAGCGTCACCGGAACTGAGGTACAGGCTACCGCACTGGTTGATGGCGCATTGACCATCAATGGGTACAATGTCAATGCTGCGGCAAATGATGGGGTCTCTTTAGATGGCACCTTAGCTGTAGCAACCGCAACCTCAGTAGATGGGGCAGCATCGGGTATTGCGGTAGCCAATGCCATTAATGCCGTAAGCTCAGACACCAATGTAACCGCCACTGTAAATGCCACAACACTTGCCGGCAACGCCGTTACAGCCGCTTCCACAGCCATCGCTGCGGGTGATATAACGATCAATGGCGTGGATATTGGCGCTATAGCAGGCGGGGCGAGTGCGGCTGATCGTGGAAGCGATGTGGCAGCAGCCATTAATGCAATTTCTGATCAAACCGGCGTTACGGCTACTTTTAACTCCTCTACGGGTGCTGTGGCACTGACTGCAGATGATGGCCGCAATATCACCATTGAAGCCACGGGTAATGCGGGTTCTGGAGCAGGAGTAACAGGCCTTGGTTACGGTAGTGTTTCTACTGCTGGGGCGTCTGCCGACACCACCCGCTCAACCGTTGATCTCTCCAGCACCAATTCAGCCGGAATAACAATTGGTGGTTCCGCTGAAGCCAATGCTGGTCTGACTGCTGGCAACACGGCTGCCACCGTAACCGTTGGCGCTGGTGTCTCCTCCCTTGATATCTCTACCGCTGATGGAGCCAGTGCCGCGCTGGATATCATTGATGCCGCACTGGCTCGGGTAGATGGTGAACGCGCCAATCTGGGTGCTATCCAGAACCGCCTTGAGTCCACCATGTCCAACCTGAGCAGTATTACTGAGAATGTATCCGCAGCCCGTTCACGGGTTCTGGACGCAGACTTTGCAGCAGAAACCGCTGCCATGACGCGCGCTCAGATCCTGCAGCAGGCTGGTGTCTCCATGTTGGCTCAGGCCAATGCCGCACCACAGAACGTCTTGTCGCTACTGCAGTAACCCACTAAGGGATCGTCGGCTCGGGGTTACCCCCCGGGTCGGCTATCCAGAGGGATAAAAGATTAAGGGGTGATTATGGATATTCTAAACAAAACAGGATTTCATCCAGAATCAGCTAGCTTGCGCCCTTCCACTCTCTCTAAGCCTGAAGGTGCGGCTCCTGTAACACGCACTGAAAGCAGCATAAATCTGAACCTGTCAACAGAACGCAGCAGCCGTGAAGAGATGAGTAATGCTGTACGCAGCCTAAATGAATCAGTGCAAAATATACAGCGTGGCATTGAATTCAGCATTGATGAAGAGAGCGGCCGTTCTGTAGTCAAGGTGGTGGATCGTGAGACAGGCGATGTGATCCGGCAACTGCCTTCAGAGGATGCACTGGCTGTTTCGCGGCAGATCAAAGAGTTTGTTGAGTCACGCCAGCACGCTGGAGCAGACTCAAATAGTCAAACAGATGAAGCACTTGGGTTTATTATGCGAGTACAGGCTTAGCGTCTTTTGAAATGGCCTAAGAATTGCTTGATGATTTGAGCAGGGTTTCGCCGAACCGGATACCTCCCTATCCAACAGGCAGCCTGGGTTATCAATGTACCGCCACTATTATTTATTTCATAAGTCGGCGGGTTGACAAAGAGAAGTGAGATATGGCTAGCATAAGCGCAGCTGGCATCGGCTCCGGGCTGGATGTCAAAACAATCGTCAGTCAATTGATGGCGCTGGAACAGCGCCCATTGGTGGCATTACAACAGAAGGAAGCGGGGTTTCACGCCCAACTCAGCTCACTGGGGCAGCTGCGTAGCGCGGTCTCCTCCTACCAGTCTGCTATTGGCGCTCTTACATCCTCCTCCGCTCTGGAAACCTACACGGCAACATCTGCCGATACGGCAAAATTTACCGCCACCGCTGACAGTACCGCAGCAAAAGGCACCTATGACATTCAGGTAACAAATCTTGCTGTGGCACAAAAGCAGGGTTCCAGCGCCTTTGCAGACTCAGACACCACCAAGATAGGCAATGTGGGCGACAAGATGGCACTCACTATCGGCACCGACTCATTCTCTGTAGAGATCGGTGACAAAACACTGGCTGATATTGCGACAGCGATTAATGATGCCAGTGATAACACTGGGGTTACAGCAAGTGTATTACAAGAAGATGCCAACAACTTTCGCCTTGTCCTCTCAAGTGATAAAACAGGTACCGCCAATGTCATGACCCTGGCATTTGAGGATGCTGCTGCGCTACCCATTGCCGACCCATTGAGCATGACACAGATACAGGCGGCTGATGATGCCTCCTTTGTCGTCGATGGCACCTATACCATCACCCGCAGCAGCAATACAGTTACAGACGCCATCCAGGGTGTCACCCTTAATCTGCTTGAGGTGAGCACCTCTGCCGTACAGCTCGATGTTGTGCAGGATACCGGAGACATCACCTCTGCGGTAAATGGTTTCGTAAACGCCTATAACACCCTGCAGAGTTCGCTGGCCGGACTCAGCAACGGCGAGCTTTCAGGGGACTCAACATTACGCATGCTGCAAAGCCGTATACGCTCCATTCTAAACACCCCACCGACTGGCCTGAGTGGCGCTTACTCCAACCTCTCTGAAATTGGTGTGGCATTTCAAAAGGATGGTTCTCTCAAACTCGATAGCACCGCTCTGAGCAGCACAATCAAAGACGATCGAAATGCTGTCGCAGACCTCTTTGCCAATGATGACCAGGGCTATGCCTTTCGGCTGGATGCCTTGCTGGATGACATACTGGATAGTGACGGACTGATCAGCGCCAGAGAGGATGGCATCAACAGCAGCATCAGCACTGCCCAGGATGGAATTGAACGCATGGGAACCCGGCTCGAAATTGTAGAAGCCCGCCTGCGCTCCCAGTTTTCCGCACTGGACTTGCTGGTAGCCAATATGCAAACTACGGGTGACTTTCTTACGCAGCAGCTTGATATACTGAGCAACATGCTTCCGAATAATCGCAATTAATAGAGAACATCATGAACGCACTGAAAAAACGTGGCTTGCACCAATATGGAAAGATCTCAATTGGGTCAGAGGTTGAATATGCCTCCCCCCACCGATTGATCCAGATGCTGATGGAGGGGGCACTGGAGAAAGTCGCAACCGCCAAAGGTTTCATGGATCGGGGAGAGACTGCAAAAAAGGGAGAGCATATCTCCTGGGCCATATCCATTATTGGTGGACTACAGAGTTCGCTGGATCTGGACGAGGGCGGGGAGATCGCACAAAACCTGGATGACCTCTACTCCTATATTGCCAAGCGCCTGGCAGAGGCCAACATGAGTAATGATATTGCCGCATTGGACGAGGTGATGGGGCTGCTGCTGGAGATCAAGGGTGCCTGGGATGTTATGCCAGAGAGCATTAAAAAAGCCCCCTCTCAAACCAAAGAAACAGCCATAGCCGTAGAGCTATAAGATGATAAACACTGCTAAATCTGGCTCATCTGCAGGGAATAAATGTAGATTAGAGCAGCTTTTGGCTCAGACACAACATATGCATGACCTCGCAATAGATGGCGAGTGGGAGAAGGTTGCCGCACTAGAGCATGAGCGTAAAAACCTGATGAATACCTGCTTCTCTTCAGAGGCTGAATTTGATGATCCACAGATCGCTGCACACTATGTTCAGGAGATTATTGGGCTAAATAAAAAGGTAATCACAATGGGGGCCGAAGTACGCGAGTCACTTGGGAATGCCTTGGGTGATTTCCAACGTGGGCGCCAAGCTACTCAAGCCTATCAGAAAGTTGGTTCTTAATTGTACATTCAATTTCTTGTTGCAATAGCTAATCCCAACTAAAGCCCTGCTGCCATTATGGTTCCGCACAAAAGTATAAACTCTGGCAGCGTGTATTCAATAAACGGATAACTGGCCATCCAGAGCAGACCAAAACCAACGCTAAAAAAAACAGCTCAACCCCAGCCAGCCAAGACATTTAAAAACCTACTTCAGGGTGCCATGCTCAGAGCAAACAGACTACTCTGCCATAGGCTGACTGGGTACCCCAAAGAACCTAATAAAAGGATCGGCACTGATAAAGGTGCTTCTGTTTAGGTGTTCCGGTTTTCATGGCGTGGCTTTTGCATGCCAACTTCAGTAGATTTATTATGCAAGTCATATAAAGATGGGCTATTGCCATATCGCTTAATGTATTTGCATACAATGAATGCCCTGGTAAGCAACAAAGTTAGTATACTTAAAACCAATGTTAAACATAAGACCTTACTGCTATGACTGACCCTAAAAGCGCCAACAATGAAAGAACTCTCACTCCATTGCCGAGAGATTTCTCCAATGAGATATTTGATAACAATATGGCATACCTGCGTGATCAGCAGCCCGCTCTGTTTAATGCTGTTAAAAACCACAGGTGCAAGGACTATTGGCTATGCAGTAATCCGGATGGAAGCCCAAACATTGTGCACATGGCAAGCAAGACACCTGTCTATGCCGCATCCAGCATGGATGAAATAATGGCCCCAATCCATAAGCAAATAGACGATCTATTCTGTTACGTCCATCTGCATAAAATCTTTTTTGGTGAAGGGGATACCTGGTGGAAGAATAACAACCCCATTCAAATAAAGATGCTGGATAGGCTCTATAAGGCTGGCATTTTTCATGAGATGCAGCTGAATAGTGAAACACTAGCTCCTCTGCATAACCACTGCACAGATTATCTCCCACTGGTAAGGGTTTACGGGATCGGCCTTGGCTACCACCTGACCGAGCTCATAAAGTGCAAAAAAATCAGCTACATGACAGTCTACGAGCCTAACTTCGACCTGTTTTATATCTCCCTCTACACTATACCCTGGAACCTTATTTTCAAGTATTTTGAGTTTAACAACAAAGGTATAAATCTGGTACTGGATGCAACTCCAGATCAAGCAATTAACAGCAACCAGGCCTTTATTGAGCAGAGGTTGACGCCTCTAAGCAGCCTGTTTTACCGCTTTAACCATTTTAACAGCTTACCGCTAATGCAAGAGGTTATCAAAAAAGAGCCCCAATCTGACAATGTACATAGAGCTACTTTTGATGCCGGCTGGTACGAAGATCAACGAATCGGGTTTTATTTTAGCGCCAGAAACATAAAGAAAGGCAACCGGTTTTTTACCGGAAAAAAAATAAAGCGCTTTTTTCGAGTATTCATTGTTGGAAGCGGCCCATCACTCAATGAATCAATTGGCTATATAAAAGCGCATCAGGATGATGCCATCATCATATCTTGCGGTTCTGCTATAACCCCATTAATAAAATCCGGCATCACTCCAGACTACCAGGTTCTACAGGAACGCACTTGGCATATACCGAAGTATGAAGAGATGCACGATCTCAACGTCCTCAAAAATGTATCGCTGCTCAAATTGAATGTGGTCAGCACAAAAGTTGATCGATACTACAAAGAAGTATTGGTTTTTCAGAAATACAAAGATCCAGGCTCTGCCTTATTGCAAGACAACTATTCAGTAACCCGTGATGTAAACCCAACAGTCACCAATGCAGGTATTGCAATGGCCGCTGAACTTGGGGTAAATGAGGCCTATCTATTTGGCGTTGATTATGGCGCACCCAAGGGCAGTGAAAAGATGCATGCAACCAATACGCATCATGAAAATGCAGATACTGATGATGCTGTTGAAGCGGAAGCCTGTTTTGACTTAGCCGGAAATCTGGGAGAGGTCATTCGCAGCACAAGTATATTGGCCTGGTCTAAGAGAATAGCAGAACACAGAATTTCAGGGCATCCGAATATTAAATGGTTCAACATTGGCGAAGGAGCTCTAATTGAAGGCGCAAAGCCTGTCGCAATCGGGAAGCTTGCAGAGAGTTTCAACAGGAAGATACAAAAACAGCGTCTGCTGAACGAAATTCATAATTGCTTTGATAATAGCTACTCATTTGAAGAGATGCTGACGCGGTTAAAAACATATCACATAAAACAGGTTGAGGAGTATTTTCAGGCAATACTTGGTTTCACTGAATCGACGCCTCAGACCAGGGAGGAGATAATAAGCACCTTGTCGTTAATGTACAAAGCGGCATCAGTTGGACGGGATCAGGCAGATTTTCTTCCCGCACTGCTTGTCTCTAATGGGGTTAAACAGTTTATCAATAACGTCTACATTCAAGCAGGACTAGCTGCGGATGATGACTCAGCAACCAGATTCTTTACAGCAGCAAAAGAGGTTTTTACCGATCATATCAATGATATCAAAGAGGATCTATACAAAATATTGAGATATATAGAGAGTGAAGAGGAGACTGAAATAATAAATAAATGGAAATAATGTCATCCGTTACAGAGATGCCCCAATGATAATCTCTAATGCCGTATGAAATGCTTATGCTAACTTCTGGTTATTCAACCATAGATTTATATGCTTACTATATTTAGCAATATGTTCCTTTTGTTTAATTGATATGCTGCAGAATCGCATCCTATGCTTTGAAAAATCAGCTTTTATAATAGACAGTACGGCATCTAGAGAATCACTTATATTGCCCTTGTTTACACAAACACAATAATTTGATATTCCCAGCTCTTTGTATAGCTGTTGAATTTGTATATAGCTATTAAGACCAATTGTTGGGGTTCCAAAACCTATGGAGCATAAATTCGCATGAAATCTCATAGCAAAGGTAATCTTTGCATTTTTATAGATAGAAAATATTTTTAGCTCAGAATCTTTTCCATGAAGCAATGGTGCAACTACAATCTTTGTGCGAATTATTTCATCAGGGAAATATCCTAATAAATCATTTATGCACCCAAGATCTTTATAAATATGCGGGATCAGAACAACCTCATCAACAAAGCCCTCATACAGTGTGTTTAGCAATATCTCTGCAAACTGTTCTATAAATTCAGAATATGAGAGCCCTCCTGTAATATTGTCAGGAAAACGCACATCCAACATATCCCCTGCAAGATTTACCGCCAGATACTCTTTATCCATTTGCAAAAAGTCATCATCACAGGCAACAAGAATTCCCGCATCCGGTGTCCAATGAATCTGGTCTAAATATTTTCCTCCTATATATTTACAAATAGAGGCTAATGCACCATCATTTCTAACTGAAACCATGTTTTTAGGATCAGCAAGAATCACATCCAGAAAGTGTTTAAATTTTTCACAAGCCTCTTGCGAAGCGCCACTCCCTGGGTCAACACCAAGCGCATTAAACAGTACAGGAACCTTGATCTGCTTAAAGAGTTCTGGCTCAATCATTATAGAGGTGCCGGTAGGAGAGTGATCCACCCAAAGCTCAAAATAGTTGCCTCCGCCTATAATCAGGATATCAAAGCCGTTTGCATAATCGACAAAGGCGCTGTCAAAAAAACGTTTTTTCCAAAAAAACTCTCTGATTTCAAGCTGTGTATATTCAAATTTATAATTTTTGATGCTTTCCATTAAAGCGTAAAAACCATTGTGATTTGCATTGTCACCAATGTTTCCATTAAAGCTGGCCAAATGCAGCGCACTAAGTTTTTTCATTACGAGCATTAATAAGATTTGAAAAATGCAACAGATCTTGAGCTGTGTCGATGTCAATGCTTTTATCAACAGGCATAACAAAAGGTATGCAATTATCCGTAAGTAAAAGATTATGCTTCTTAAACTCAAGTATATTAACGATATAAATAGCCCCATTTGGCATATATGCCTTTGGTAGATCTTGTCTGCGTTTAGAGGGAGACTTATCATTTATGATGCCAACCAATGATCCTTTCTCATTTAGCCTAAGAGCATTGAATGGGGAGTGGTCTGGCTCGTAAACACTGATTAAAGATGATGCATGCTTGTCAAGCAACATCTGCACTGCACAATCGACATCCAATGCGTTTCTAGCAGGAGAGGTAGGCTGCAGTAAAACAAGGTAGTTATATTTCTTGCCTGCTGCTTCAATCTGGTTGATAGCATGGAGTAACACAGGTTCAGTAGCAGTTGCATCAAGAGCTAGCTCTTGAGGCCTCTCTATAGTTTCAACACCATATCTCTCAGCCGTTTTTAGTATCTCTGCATCATCAGAAGTAACGACCGCTCTGGTAATAAGTTTCGAGTTTAATGCGGCTTCTATGGTCCAGGCAATAAGCGGTTTGCCTGCGGCATTGATAATGTTTTTATGCGGCAGTCCTTTTGATCCGCCTCTGGCTGGAATAATGGCCAGAAAAGTGGGCTTAGTCATCTGCACCATCTTTTGCTACAGTGTGCCTCAATACCCATTTCCCGTCTGTACCATTTTTCCAGAGATGCGGCGACCTGTGTTTGTTGATAATGTTCCAGAATTCATCTTCAGTGGTATCTATATAGTCAAGAAATTCATGGAAGTACTTAGATGGGAATTCAGTGTCATATTTTTTCACAAGATACACAGCCTCTTCCCTTGTGATTTTATCATTTCTAACCTCTTGCGCAGCATCATAGGTTGCTCGCCCAATGCCAAACTTGATAAGGGTTGTATAGTAGTGAAATGGATCGACCTTATCATCTATGCTGCTGTATTTTGAGTATGTACCCTCTGTTCTTTCAGTGTTAGCCTGAAAGCCTGTGTTTTCAACTGCATAGTAATAACACTCCTGTGGATCCCATTTCACATAATAACCGAGGTAATGAACCTCGGTTCCAGCATTGAGCAAGTCTGCTTTTGAAGGCGCTATATATGGAGCAAAATCCGCTAGATTGAAGCCATGCTGATCGATATATTCGTTTATGGAAAGCCCTCCAAATCTATGCTCATCAGGTGTTGCTGAGCTATAAAAACCCATATTCATGAGCGGGTTCATATTTTCCTCAATGGCATTGCCATATTCAGCCTGGTTTTCTCCATACATAACGAGTTTTACACCAAATCTTTTCGCCATCATTGGCCCTATGATACGTTGCCCAATAATAAATGGCTGGAAAGGGTGTAGAAGATTGTGAAAAGCAAATTTCGTCATTAACCGATGCAGCCTGCCATTTGGCGTATATAGAACGTTATCCAGTCCACCAGTATGCATCCACTCTTGGAAGTTTTTAAAGCCAATATTTGTGTAGAGATGAGGAGCCCATGTAACCGTGAGCGGATTCATCCCATACTTATATTTTAGGATATGTGAGGCATATGAACTGTCCTTACCTCCACTACCAGGGACAATAACATCATATGAGCCATCAGTTTTTTTGAACCTGGAAAGCAGCCTTACAAGTTTATTCTCGCGATCTCTCCAATCTATATTTAATTCCTTTTCTGCATGGTATCTGCATGCAGAGCAAACCTCGTCATCATCAAAATTTATAGTTCTCTTTTTATCTTCAGACTTTGCTTTGAATTCAACAGTTGAGTTAGGGCGCTGATTAGAAATCACACATTTTTGGCAGAATATTACATCTTCTGGTAATCCATATAAAACCCTTTCTTTTTTCATAACACTGCTCTCATGCCAAATCTATTAGGCTTTTCAGTATAAGCAACCCTGGCTCCGCACTCTTTTCCGGGTGAAACTGTACGCCATATATATTGCCTCTCATAATAGCAGAACAAAATGCATGGTCGTAATATAGAGTGGTTGCAAGAATTTCTGTATTCAATAATGGGCTGGCTGCATAACTATGCACAAAATACATATCCGTATTGCCCTGTATTTCAGAAAATATTGTATTTTCCCAGTTTTTGATGTTGCCCGGCAAGCAAATATTATTCCACCCAACATGCGGAAGCCGTTGCTGTTTTATGAGATCGACACCAATTATTTTAATGTCCCCTGAAAATAAACCAAGGCCCTCGGTCTCGCCAAACTCATTGCTTCTATCAAACATCATCTGCATACCCAAGCACACGCCCAAGAATGGTTTGTTTGTTGAAGCAAAGCTATGTATAACATCAATAAGGTTGTATTTTTTTAATTGTTGCATCCCGTGTGAAAACGCACCAACACCTGGAAGCACCAACGCATCAGCGCTTAGTATCTCTTTTCTTGAATTGGTCAGAATGGGTTGCGCCCCCACCTTGCTTAAGGCATTTATCATGCTCTTAACATTTCCAAGGTCATAGTCAACTATAGCAATACGTGGCGCACTCATAGCCGGATATTAAATCCTTCACTATGCAATAGTGATTTGATGGCACCAATGCTTGATAGGTTATAATGAAGAATAGATGCAACAGCTATTGCATCAACGTCTGAATTCCTGCACAAGTTGCTTATATCTTGTGGTGTTCCAGCACCGCCAGATGCAATTATTGGTAGAGAAACAGAATTGGCCAACAGGCTGCATAGCGCCACATCATATCCTTTTTTAGTGCCCTCTTGGTCTACTGATGTGACCATGATTTCGCCAGCACCCAGCTGCTCTAGTTTTATAGCCCACTGGAGCACATCAAGGCCTGCTGGCTCTCTGCCATTATCTATGTAAGCCTCCCATTTATCATGCGCTATTTTCTTTGCTTGAATCGATGCAACAATACACTGAGAACCAAATATTCTTGCTGCCTTATTTATTATCTCTGGCGTTCGCACTGCTTGGGTATTGATCGCGACTTTATCAGCACCACTAGCCAGCGCCTCTCTTATATCATCGATTGTCCGTATGCCTCCTCCTACTGTAATTGGAACAAACACACTTTTTGTAGCTTTTGAGATGATTTCCCCTAAGCTGTTGCGATCGTAGTATGCAGCAACGGCATCCATGAAGAAAATCTCATCGATTCCTTCATCATAATAAAACTTTGCCATATCATTAGGGTTTCCTACCTTTCTTAATCCTTCCAGATGAATCCCTTTGATGACAAATTCATTTTTTATATCGATACGGGCGATAATTCTTTTCTTTAACATCTAAAAATCACGATCCTGGAATGACTTTTGTTTTCTAAGCCCCCAAAATACACCATTATTTAATAGATTAATGAAAAGCTCTGTGCTATTGCCAGATCCAAATGAAGAGGCTGTGCTTTTATTGACAGCAACCTGGTTTGCTTTTTTTGCTTGGGTGATTAGATCTAGAACCTCCGCTTTTTTATAGTTGCAGTGCCATATTGTTGGGGCATTGCCTCTTTCATGCTGTCGCGTACCAATATTAATCGTTGGGATATTATAATATGGCGCTTCTCGGATGCCTGCACTTGAATTACCTATAATAAAATCGGCGTTATGGAGGAGAACTAAAAAATATTCAAACCTTAGTGACGGGAATATTTTTATTCTGGGGTTGTTCTGAAATCTTTTGTAACCATTAATAATGATCTCAGAGCCAAGGTCATTATTAGGATAGATTACAATATAGTTTTTTTTGCTTTCAATAATTGCATCTACGACCTCCCGGGTACTCTCTTCCCAGCAATCAATTTCTGTTGTTACAGGATGAAAAAGAAGAATGCCATAACTGTCAAATGTAATATCATAGTACGCAGTTACGGAGTTTAGATCTGCCAATGTATTTGATGCCATTATGTCCAAGTCAGGAGATCCAATAACAAATATAGATTGGCCTCGCTCCCCTAATTGCAATAGCCGTTTTTTTGCATCATGGTTGGCTACAAGATGAATGTGTGACATCTTTGATACAGCATGTCTAATTAACTCATCTATTGTCCCAGATTTTTCACCACCCTCGATATGAGCAACAAGTATGTTATTCAAACTTCCAACAATAGCACCTGCCAGGGCTTCAACTCTGTCACCGTGAACAATGATTAAATCAGGGTTTATTTCTGCTACATAACGTGAAAATCCATTGATTGTAGCGGATAAAACCCTGTCCATTAAATCAGCACGATCATGATTGATGAACGGATATATATTTTTAAACCCGCATTTATAAATCTCATCAATAGTCTTTCCATACTTATTGTTTAAATGCATCCCTGTTGCAAAAATATGCACCTCATAACCATCTAACTCTTGTGATGCACTAATGAGCGATTTTAGCTTTCCAAAATCAGCTCGGGTGCCAGTCAAAAACACGATTTTCTTTTTCATGTTATGCAAAATCCTGCCAGCTTAGATGTACACCACAATCAATGTCTTTTAACGAAATTTTACCAATGAGGCCATTAAAGTGTTCTGCACTAATTGCTCCTGTACCTGGCCTTTTCACCCAAATATTATTTTTACTTAATCGCTCACCTTTCTTGATCTCTTTTATCGCAACAACAGTTGAAAATGCAAAATCCATTGTTACTCTTTCCTCTTGAGCTGCCGCTTTTGTGCCACCTAGCATTTTATGTATCTCAGCAACCCCATGAATGAGCTCTTTAAGAGAGTCCTCATCCATTGAATTAATAATGTCTGGCCCATCACGATCCATTCGGTCTGTAAAATGCCTTTCCAGGATTGATGCCCCTTGGGCTGCTGCTGCAAAACATGCCAAATTAGATGTTGTGTGATCTGAGAGCCCCACTACAACATTTGGAAAAAACCTTTGAAGCTCTTGCATCCCACCCAGCCTTACCAGATGTGATGGTGTCGGATATAAATTAGTGGTGTGCAGTAATGCATATGGGACATTGTTCCTATCAAGTATATCGGTTGCCTTCCTGACACTGTTGATGGTGTTCATTCCAGTGCTTAATATAATCGGCTTTTTAAATCTTGATATGTGTTCTATTAGTGGATAATTATTACACTCCCCAGAGCCGATTTTATATGCACATACATTCATGCGATTTAGTCTGTCAGCAGCTGCCCTGGAAAATGGTGTGCTGATAAAAACCATACCCTTAGACTCGATATGCTCTTTGAGTGTGCACTCATCCTTTTCATTTAATGCGCATCTCTCCATTATTTCGTATATAGACATATCGGCATTACCTGGACAAATGGTTTTAGCCAATGGAGACATTTCATCATCTATAACATGCGTTTGGTGTTTGATGACTTCCGCACCTCCCCTGTGCGCGGCATCAACCATCTCAATTGCTATATCCAGTGAGCCACCATGATTAATGCCCAATTCAGCTATAACCAGAGGCGGATAATGTTCACCCACCTTTCTATTGCAAATAGTTATTTCTCTCATCTACAGGATTCCTGGATAGCTGTTTAATTAGCTAGTACACCGTATGGGGCCTGGCGTAATCTGGACTACAGCAATGACGTCATTTTTTTCACGACAACAAAATCTTCGGGCCATCAAATTGACCTCCATCCCTCATGAATAGTGCGTTTAAAGGGTTTTCGTTCAGGCACTAACTACAGTTACGCAAGAAGTTTACCAGTAATTTAGCCCCGCAGTGGATAGCTTTACCCAGGCTACTGCGTGCAGGGTCAGTGGGCTATATAAGCAACCGACAAGGATGGCTACAAGCTTTGTTAGCTATTTGAAATTGTATTTGAGGAGGCCAGCGACTGTATCTATCGGACTATGCCCTTTTTGTGAGCCGAAGAGTAGCCTGGTTTAGTAGATTTGCAGATTGAAAGAGGGGGCGTCTATTTCTATGACGCCTTCTTTCATCAAAAAAACAAAAGGCCTAGCGATTACTCGCTAAGCCTTTGTTTCATATGGCTCCCCGGGACAGGCTCGAACTGCCGACCTAGTGATTAACAGTCACCCGCTCTACCGACTGAGCTACCGGGGAATGATGTTGAGGCCGCGTATGATAATGCCCCCATCAAGTTGGGTCAAGGCGGAGGCCTCTTTAATCTGAAGCTGGTTGCCGATTCCGCATAAAATAATCTTAACCTAATGATTTTAAATGAATTTTAACAGCCAACAACAACACGCACTGCTTCCAGGCGCAGGCGTGCTCCCTGTATGTGCTGATGCAGCAGGCGCAGCTCCTGCTGAAGCGCCTCAATCTCATCATCACGCACATTTGGGTTGACCCGTTTCAGCGCTGCCAGGCGGCGTATTTCACTGGAGTAGCTTGTCAAAGTCTGATCCAGCGCCTGCCGAATAATGGCCGGCGCCCGTTCAGCAGCCTCCTGCTCGGCCTTGCTGAGCATTTTGATGATCTGTGAGCGGCGCTTGCGAGCGATCTCTGCCGCACCGTTACGGTCTATTGGCGGCCCCTCCCTGGAAAGATCAGCATGGGTCAGAGTGCTACTGCGTTCTGTAAATGTTTCGTCCAGTACCAGTCTAAGCGTGGTAGGCGGCAGAAATCGACCTGCGCGCAGTGCCTTTGGGGCAACACACTCCAGCAAGAACAGCGCCTCCAGCAGCAGGGTGCCAGATTCTATTAAGGGGTGTTTGGCGGTGGTGACGGCGCAGTTGCCGGTCTCGCTGCTGATAACCATCTCCATCGCATCCCGCACCATGGGATGTTCCCAGGTGAGAAAGTGGCGATCTTCGTTGCGGAGCGCAATTTCACGCTGGTAGGTAAAGGTCAGCCCTTCATCTGGCAGGCAGGGAAAGCTGCCGCATGGCATGTGGTCGGATGGACGAATGATGTAGTTGCCTGCGGAGTGCGCCTCCAGCTCAACAGCAAAACAACCAAACAGCCGTTCCATATAATCTGCCAGGGCGTTGCTGTTATCCTCAGTCTCAATCATGCTGCGCAGCCTGCTGGCACTTTCTGTACGGCAGGAGTTCAACTCTAACAGGTGATCACGCCCCCGTTTCAGCGCCGCATGCGCCTGGATGTGCTGGTCGCGTGTGTTTTGGATCAGGATATCGATCTTGCCAGCATCTCCGGGCGTTTCCAGTGCCTTCAACAGGGCCGGTTGAAGGTCACTGAATATCTTGTGGGCTGCCGGGCAGATTTTTTCAAAGGCGTTGAGCCCTTGGTGGAACCAGCGCTGCAGCACATCCTGGTCACTCCCTTTGATAAAGGGGACATGGATCTGGATGGTCTCTTTTTGGCCGATGCGATCCAGGCGGCCAATGCGCTGCTCCAGCAGATCAGGATCCAGTGGCAGATCAAACAGCACCAGATGATGGGAGAACTGGAAGTTGCGTCCCTCACTGCCAATCTCGGAGCAGAGCAGCAGCTGCACCCCCTCCTCCATATCGGCAAACCAGGCGGCGGCACGGTCGCGCTCGATGATGCTCATCCCCTCATGAAAGAGGGCGCTGTTGATCCCTTCACGGGTGCGCAGCTGCTGCTCCAGCTGGAGCACGGTCTCGGCCTTGGCGCAAATCAGCAGGATTTTTTTATCTTTGTATCTGCGCAGGGTCTGAATCAGCCAGTCTACACGAGGGTCACTGCCCTGCCCTGCCGGGACAAGCGGGTGGGGCAGAAACTGCCGCTTCGGAAACCCTTTGACCTGGGCACGAGTATTGCGAAACAGTACGCGGCCGGTGCCATGCCGGTCGAGCAACATC
This sequence comes from Candidatus Polarisedimenticolaceae bacterium, assembly GCA_021648685.1. Lineage (GTDB taxonomy): Bacteria > Pseudomonadota > Gammaproteobacteria > Chromatiales > Chromatiaceae > WFXD01. The sequence goes on along the minus strand of JAKISI010000002.1, from coordinate 75,089 downwards.
TCGATGAGCCGGTCACGCGATTTTTTCTGCTGTGAGCTGCCGATGCTCTGGTCACTCAGCTGTTGCAGCAGCGGCGCAGCATCCTCTTCGCCCAGCGCCTGTAGCAGGCGTTGGGTGCTCTGCACGGGAAGGGGCTCATCGGCCATAAGTTTCTCTACCGCATCGGCGATGGGTTCATAGAGCGCCTCCTCTTCACGAAAGCGGTTGAGATCGTAGAAACGGTCAGGGTCCAGCAGCCGCAGACGGGCAAAGTGCCCGGCCCGGCCCAGCTGCTCCGGAGTGGCGGTGAGCAGCAGCACCCCCAATGTCTCTCTGGCCAGCTGTTCAATGATTTGATATTCAGGGCTGCTGTGATCCTCTGACCACTCCAGGTGATGCGCCTCATCCACAATGAGCAGATCCCACTCACCCGCTGTAACCTGCTGTTGACGCTGTGATGACTGGGTGAGCAGCTCCAGACTACAGAGCACCAGCTGCTCGGCCTGAAAGGGGTTGGTTGCCTGGCCTGACGCCTCGATAGCCTGGCAGCGCTGCTCATCAAAGACGCTGAAGTGGAGATTGAAGCGGCGCAGCAGCTCCACCAGCCACTGATGTACCAGAGGCTCTGGCACCACAATAATCGCGCGTTGGGCACGGCCGGTGAGCAGCTGGTGATGCAGGATCAGACAGGCTTCGATGGTTTTGCCAAGCCCCACCTCATCCGCCAACAGTACGCGCGGGGCATGCCGATGGGCAACTTCATGGGCGATGTAGAGCTGGTGCGGCAGCAGACTGGTGCGCGCGCCACCCAAACCCAGCACCGGGGATTGCTCCAGCCGGTTGATCTGTTGCAGGGTCTCATAACGCAATTCAAACCAGCGGTCTTCATCAATCTGCCCGGCAAAAAGCCGCTCTTGAGGCTTGTTGAACTGGATAAAGTTGCTCAGCTCGCCTTCAGCCAGCATGGCGCTGCCGCCATCATCCCGCTTGCCCTGGTAGATCAGCAGACCCTGTTCTTCAACAACCTGCTCAACCGTAAGAAACCAGCCTTCATGGCTTTCAACCCGGTCGCCCGGCTCAAAGCTGACCCGGCTCAGCGGCATATTGCCAATGGCGTAGTTACGAATATCACCCGTGGCCAGAAAGATGATACGCACCGTGCGCCCCTCGATGGCCAGCAGGGTACCCAGCCCCAGCTCAGGCTCGGTGTTACTGGTCCAGCGTTGACCCGGAATGAATTGCAAATTATATCTCCAGAAATGGGGCGATTTTCAGGCGCATGAAAAATTATCCATGCCACACCTGAAGAGCCTGAGGCAGCAGAAAAGGCCGCGCATTTTATAGCAAAAAGAGACCCACTGGCAACGGGGATCTGGCAGGCTATTGGTTCCGATACTGCTGTAGAAACGCCTCCAGTTTCTGGACGGTAACCAGCCCTACATGCCGGGCAACCACCTCTCCTTCCGGGGAGACCAGATAGGTCGTGGGTATCCCCAGAACCGGCCCTAAAGGTGAACTGCTATCGGCTGAAACCTGGAATATTGGGTAACTGATCTGCTGCTTTGCAACAAATGTTTTCAGATCTGCAAGCGGGATATCTTCCCGGTTGACCCCCCATACCACGGCATCCTGCTCTTTATGTTCATTATGCAACTGCACAAGTTCAGGGATCTCCTCCAGACAGGGGGGGCACCAGGTCGCCCAGTAGTTCACGATGACCCACTTGCCCCGGTAATCGGCCAGACTATGTTCAACACCCTGTAGATCTGTCAGCACCATTGTGGCAACCCTGCTCTGCTTTTCTGCCGTTTCAGGCGGCGGCTGTTCGCAGCCTGTCAAAAGCAGCCCCGTCACTATAAGGCAGGTCAAAAGAGAGGCGGGGCGATTTATCTTTACCATGCTTCCGGCTCACTTACTGAAACAGGTACTGGCCATGAACACTGCGCATCACAAAGACCAGTCCATAGGTAGTAAACATCAAAAGACCAAAGGGCAGTATGCCGATCAACAGGCTGCGATAGCCCTCACACCACTGGGGTCTCATGCGCAGATGCAGGACAAATGCATAAGCAAATACCGTTCCCAGACTCCAGCATTCAATCGGATCCCACCCCCAAAAGCGCCCCCATGCAATGCTGGCCCAGTACGATCCTGCTGCGACCATGGCGCACCAAAAGAGGAAGGTCCACGATATAAGCCGGCCAACCAGCTGCGCGCACCCCCGCTTCTGCTGCAACCCCGCCGCCAACGCCAATGTGGCAAAGCCCAGTGCCAGGCTATTCAATGAGGCATGAATGATCAGCCAGTTGGTGCGCAGTGCAGGACTCATTGGAAACACACCAAGGCTGTAGGTAAGCGCAACAACCACTACAAAGGCCGCAAAGGGCAACACCAGGATCCCGGCCGAGCGTAATGGAGGCCAGCGCCATTGAGCAAGCAGCCAGACCGATGCCATGAAGAGGGCATCTACCGTAAAATCCTCATAGCGCGTCACAATGGGGATCTGCCCTGACTCCAGCCCGCGCGCCAGCACTATGGCGATGTGCAGCAACAGCCCTGAACTGGCCACGGCTATAGCTATGCTCTCCAGCTGCCGCTCACGATTGCGCACAGCCAGCAGGCCTGCCGCCAACAGATAGGCCACCGCAATTACCCATTGCAGAAAGATGACATTACTCATGCCGCTTCCCGTTGCAGCTGGCGGCACCACTCATGCCACCTTTTTTCAAAGAGATCATCACCCCGACGCACCCAGGCGCGCACGACCCAGCCATCATTGGTTACCGTCCACTCCACCCGGCGCGGCCAAAAGAGCAGATGCAAAAGAAACCCCAGCAAGGTGATGACAAAACCGACAAATATGGAGATGTCCCCTCTATCCAGCGTCAGATTGAAGGTCATCCAGGGCACCATGCCTTGAAACCGCAGTTTGTAGACACCCAGATCAGCCACATCACCCGGCTGTAATCTGCCATCAAATACGCTCTGCCCCCCACGGCTCACTGTCAGATCAAAGGTAGGCGGCTCTGTATTGTTCAGGATCATAGTGTAATGGAGCGGGATATTATCAAACCGAAGCAGTTGCTCTTTTTTTCCTGACCAGGGCTTCTCCCAGGCTTTGCGCTCTGCATTGAAGTGGATGTAGAGCAATGAGGAGGAGCCATCCGGCCTCAACCGCTCAAACCAGGCGCTATATCCAAAACTCTCTTTGAGGTAGAGCTCAAAATCCCCCAGGCGCAGGGGGTGATTGACCATTACTGTTGCCTCCTCGACCGGGCCACCTGCAATCTGGTAGCTGAAATGGCCTTGAAATTCCCCCATGTATTTTCCATCTCTGACCTCTATCTCCGCCCGATCCAGGCGGATCACGGCATCGAACGGCTCAGGGGGTGGCTGGCGGCGCTGGAACTTGGCCGGCTGGCCGGAAAAGACCTCACCCACACTCAGCTCCAGGTAGTCAGAAAAGTCCATGGCACCACGCCAGAAAGCCGCCAGCACAATCACTGCAATGCCAAGGTGGAAGAGGGGCAAACCAAACAGACCTGGTGCCCCCCGCAACTGGCTCACAGCACCCGCACTTGCTGCTTTCTTCGTAAAAAACGGGGGGGACACAGCGGGGGCAACTCCGCTGCCTCGCAGCTCATACCCGGGCTTCAAATTCCCCCGATAAAAAGCCCACTTGCGGCCAATAGAGAGCAGTGTGCCGGCGGTCATGTTGATGAGCAGAATGACACAGAGCCCGATAAACCAGCCCGAACCCACAATCTGTGACAGACCCAGGGTGTCCAGCCAGGAGGCTGCGGCCTCCCACTCTGTGTCCCACCCCACCTGCTCTTCAGGAGAGAGTCGCGCACTCTGCGGCAAGGTGCCCGCCGCCAGAACGGCCAAAGTCATCAAGCCCAGTATCCATACAGCAAGGGTATGGGAGGATAGGATGCGCCACGCTGTTTTAAGCACTGATGATAAAACCCTTCATTTTTCTCAACATATAAATCCAGCCGTTCAGCCTAAGTGTTACTAAGAGTAGTTGATTTTTCGAGTACCCCACCAGCCAGGCTAAAATACGATTCCTGTTCCCCATTACGCTGATTTTGCCGCTTTTACGTTGACAATGTGCAAAGCAAACACCAACAATAGCACACTCGGGTCATGGCAATAGCGGGGAGAGATGGCGCTCAAATCAGCATGCAACAAAAACGAGCGCCGCGATAACTCTTTAATCTTCAAAGAAAAAAGAGCTTGGCTCCGCTTCAAAAGCCAAAAAAAAACAGACCACCCCGTTCATCCCAGGGAGCAAACCTTTATGAAAAGATACGCAGGCATTTTCAGTGCCACATTGATATTGGCAGCCTTCTCTACCACCGCTGGCGCTATGTCCTGCATATTTTGCGGTGATGTTCGGGAGGAGATCTGCAGGAATTGCCATGAAGATCTCGAAGCACTCCCTATGCTCAAAGAAAGAAACCCCGACCGGCATCACCTCTTGATTGGGACGCCGATTCCCAGCCTGAGCCAGTCGAAAGCCCCCGATGCTCCCGGTGGCACAGCCGGCGAACCTTATAACTGTTTTTCATGCCATACCTTGACCTGGGAAGGGCAAGGCGACATCCAGCCCTTTAGAGATTGCCTGATTTGCCATCCCGTATGGCGAGTCACCGGACACCCCAGGCACGGGAACAATGTTCACCACGAAACAGAGACCTTCCGGCAGCACGACTGCTGGGTCTGTCATAGCCGAACAGGCGGTCTGGCAGGAGACGGTGGTGGCGGCATGGGGGGCGGTGGCGGCGGCATGGGGGGCGGTGGCGGCGGTGGCGGCATGGGTGGACGGCGATAGCGCAGGCAGCCCTGATTTGCTCAGGGGGTGCTTAATTTTTTCAGCATCACCCGAGCCTCCTCCACACCATCAAACGGCTGATTGGCACCCAGCGCCTGCTCAAACTCTGTTTTTGCCTCCTCCGGCCGACCCAGGCGCTCCAGCGCCACCCCAATATGGTAACGGATTTCAGGATCAGATGAGGCGCGGGAGTGGGCATTGCGCAGATGGCGCAGCCCTTCCGCAGGCTGATCATTCAGTACCAGTATCCAGCCCAGCGTATCATTGATGGCCGCGCTGTCTGATGCCAGCTGGTGCGCCTTGAGGGCATATTCCAGCGCCCTGGCATCCCCTGTTTTTAAGTAGATATTGGCCAGGTTATTTAGCACCAGCGGGTGATTGGGGCGATCTTTGAGAATCTGTTCAAACAACGGCCGGGCCTGCTCTGTGCGGCCTTTGCGCAGATACCCCTCTGCCAACGCCTGTTTTGAGTCCATATCCTCCGGATGAGACTTCAGCCACTGTTTGAGAAAAGCCATCGCCCTGGCCTCCTCCCCTGAACGCATGTAGGCCTGATAGAGGCCGATGGCCAGGCGCGGTGCTTGCTCCAGCTTTAGCGCCTGTTGATAGCTATCAACAGCCTCCGCATGCTCCCCACCCCGCAACTGAACCTCACCCAGCAGCCAATAACCAAAGGGCTGATCCGGGTATCTGCTGCGCAGATCCAACGCGCCTTCACGAGCCTTTTTCAGCTTCCCCGCCTGTAGCTGGGTCTCAACCAGCATAATCTGCGCCGGAACGAACCCAACATCCCCATCGACCGCTTTTTGCAACGACCATATCGCATTGCCCAGATCACCCAGCCTTCGCTGCATCTGGGCAATACGGTAGAGCCAGCCGGTATCATAGCTGGCTATCCGGGTCATGCGTTTATAGATGAGACGGGCGCCAACAGGGTGATTGGTCGCCATCTGGCTGCGCCCCACTGCATGCAGTATCTGCAGGTTATCCGGCATGATTTGATCCGCCTCCTGCGCCGTTTTCAGCGCCTTCTCTCCCTTGCCGCTGCGCAGGTAGAGATCCACCAGGTAGAGAATCACCGGGACAGCTTCTGCATTGACTGAACGCGCCTTCTCCAGCCAGCGAATGGCCTCTTCTGGCTCTCCGCTTGCCTCGGCAACCCTGGCCAGCTCGATCAGGGTGCGAATATGCTCCGGGTGCTCCTTGAGAATGCCCTGTAAGCGGCGCTGCGCCTCTACTTTTTTCCCCTCCAATAGATCCAGCTTGCCCAGGTTGATACGCGCTGGCAGATAATCCAAGTCGGTTTTGATGATCCTCTCAAACCCCGAGCGGGCCGTATCCCACTCTTTCAGCGCCATCTGAGTTGAGGCCAGCAGATTAAGCACCGTAAGATTCCCCTGATCACGCTTGAGAATCTCGTTTGCCACATCACGCGCCGCTGCAAACTCCTGCCGTTGAAAATGGAGCACGGCCAGGACCAGCCCGGCCTTGTTGGCCTCTTCACTGCTGCCAAACACCGATGCCAGCCCCTCCATGGCTGCCATATCCTCGCCCGTCGCCAGATTGTTCAGCGCGTATTGAAATGAGGCAGTGGGTTCATTGGGGGCCAGGCTCATGGCCTTGCTCAGCACCTCTGTCGCCTTGAGGTGGCGCTTGGCCCGAGTATAGGCAGTACCCAGCAAGGTCAGCAGACGGGGATCATTGGCGGCGAATTCCAGTGCCGGTTCAAGGACGGCAATGGCCTTCTTGTGCTCCCCCCTGGAGAGCAGAATGGAACCCAGCAGTTTGCGTGCATGGGCATGCTGCGGCTCAAGTTTGATATACCGCTTCAGATATTGGCGCGCCTTTTCCCATTGATTCAGGCTGTAGTGAACGAGCCCCGCCAGCAGCAGGCTGGGGCCATGTTTTGTAAACAGCTGCTCATTGAGCCCATCAATGATAGCCACCGCCTCCAGCAGCACCTTGCGTGAGCCGGCTTCATCATTGCCACGCGCCAGCAGTACCGCATGCAGGTAGGCGGCGCGAGGGTCTTTGGGATAGGCCTCTCGCAGGTAGACAATGTCCTTCAGCGCTTCCACATCAAACCCCTGATCCATACGCACCCCGGCACGCGCCATGCGTGCCGCAAGATGCTCTGGCTCCAGCTCGATGGCCTTGCTGTAGTGCGCAACGGCACCCTCGTTATCCCGCTGCGCATGTTTGATCGACCCCGCAAGATGCCAAACCCCTGCCTCCTCAGGTGCCAGTTTTATGGCACGGGCTATGCGCTCCTCAGCTGTACTAAAATCATTGTGACGCAGTGATATGTCGGCAAGCCCAAGGGCTGCATCCACATTGTCTGGCGCTATCTGGCTGGCCTCCTCAAAGGCCTGCTCCGCCCCAGGCAATCGGTTCAGCTGCTGATAGGCCTGACCCCGCAGCACCAGCAGCTCAGCCTGGGTGCGACTGGTAAAGCCATCTGTATCCAGCTCGTTCAGAAGCTTTTGATACTTCTCCTGCTCTAGATAGGCCTGGGCAAGCGGGATGATGATCAACCCCCGATCAACCCCCAGGCGATCAGCAATCAGAAACTCTTTTTCCGCACCAGCTCCATCACCCTGCTGCAGATAGGCCTTGCCCAATAGCAGGTGCGCTGAAAGAAAGTTTGGGTCTTTCTGCAGTATATTTTTCAGGTGGATAATGGCCGTTTGCACCTCTTCCCTGTTGAACTGGATCAGCGCCTCTTCATAGAGACCGGCCAGGTCTTCAGACTCACTCTTTGCCGATGCTGCATACGACCCAAGCAGCAGTGCGATAAGCAGCAGCGCATTCAGATTGAATCTACAGTATCGGCCTGTTTTGCAAGGTGTCATGGGGTACTCCTGCGGGATCATTGATAGTATTGGGGCTATGCCATATTGAGTGGGGACAGCTATTTTTCATAGACACAGAGACCACTGAGAACACAGAGTTATCGTTTGTTAGGTGTTTTCTAACAATCCAGCACCCAATGTACGATGCACCTCAATAGCATAACCTATCACTGTTTCTGACAGCTCCTTACTACACTCCTTCATGCTCTGTGGCCTCCGTGGTCTCTGTGTCTATTCATTGAACCACTCGATATGACATAGACCCATAGTATTTAAGTATCGGCAGGCAGCCGCCATAGATGAGCGGCTGGGAGGCTGTCTGAGAATAGGAATCCAATGGTGAGGGGAGGCTGGTTTAAGTTAGATTTTTTCATTATTTTCGTTAAATATTTGGCATATTTAACGAAAATAATGGGAGAATCTGGCCAAATCCAGTTTTTCCTCACTGTGGTTTCTATTCTCGGACAGCCTCCCAATCACAGCTTATCGATACGCCTGCGATAGAAGATGGAGTAGTAGCGAACATCACCCGGTGCATGGGCGATCAATCCAGAGATAATGATCACGACCACAAGCAGCACGGTTTTCTGCTCAGCCCACACCAGCATCAGCGTCAGCAACAGCACCTTGAGCAGGACGGCATGCCCACGCAGCTGTAGTAACCAGATGCCATTGGACCAGATCGACAGCGACATCATGAGCAGGCCAGATGCCAGTGTCAGGTAGAGAAACCCCAGCCAGCCATCACCCACAGAGGCATAGAAATAACCGCCACCCACCCCGGCTATCCCCAACAGGTGCAGGGTTCGCAGCAGGATACTGACCCAACGCTGCCCAACGAAGGTTCGGGATTGGCTGGGAAAGAGTACAGATGCCATGGCGGTTAGCAGGAACTGAGTTCCAACCACTCTGTAGCGCTATCCTGCTCTGACAGGGTCAGACAGGCTTCGAGCCTTTGGGATACGCCCAGCAGCGCTTTTTTGGCAAGTTGTGGCGTATTATTCTTTTCACTGAGGTGTACCGCCATCAGATGGTGCAGCCGGCCGTGATCAATCCGGCACAGCAGGTCAGCCGCCTGGCGGTTGCTCAGATGCCCCAGGCTGCCACCCACCCGTGCCTGAAGTCTTGGTGGATAAGGGCCATTGGCCAGCATGCCGGTGTCATGATTGCACTCCAGCATCAACGCATCGCAGCCCTGCAGCCGTTCAACGATATGTGGCGTTATCGCGCCGCTGTCAGTCAGCATGCCCAGTTTCAGACGGTTGGCGCTGAAGGTGAACTGTACGGCCTCCCGGGCATCATGCGGCACAGGGAAGGGGGTTATCTGGATCTCTCCAATTCTAAAGGGGGCCTGATAAGAGCTGAAGTTGTTGAGTTGAGGCAGATCACCGCAACGCTGGCTGCGCCGGGTGCCTGCCGACATCCAGACCGGCAGCTGGTGGCGGCGCGCCATGGCTCCCACGCCACGAATGTGGTCGCCATGTTCGTGCGTTACCAGCAGGGCAGTCAGGGTATCTGCCGCAACGCCCAGCTGAGCCAGCCGCTGCTCTGTCTCTCGTGCAGAGAAGCCACAATCGACCAGCAGCCGGGTGTCTCCCGCTTCAATCAGAGTGGCATTGCCCCGGCTGCCGCTACCTAAAGAGGCGAAACGCATGCGGCTCACTCATTCTGTTTTCTAACGCTGCAGCTCTATTTTATCTGCTCATGCAGCAGAACCAGGATACGCTTGGCGGTATCTGAATTGCTGCGCACCCCGTCATCATTCTGGATGGTTACGCGGGTGGCCTCACCCTTTTTCTGCAGTTTGACCTGATATTGCGTCTCTTTATCAAAATCATCATGGTCATCATCTCGCCAGAATGCCAGCTTGGAGAGGATGCCTTTTTTCTTCTCTTCACTGTGCGTAGGGTCATTGTAGCGGACATAGTAGATGCCTTTGGCACGATCCCGATCCTCTACAGCAAAGCCACCACGATCCAGCGCTATGCCAATGATGCGCCATGCCCGGGGAAACTCCTCTGCAATCTCAAGTTCGGACTGACCCTGCTCCTGCAACAGCTCAGAGCGGTGTTTGTGGATATCCGCTTTTGCCAGATCCTGGCTGGCACGCTGATTGGAGAGGCCAAAAAAGAGCATCATGCGGCGCAACATCTCGGCTTCCAGCCCATGGTCTGCCGGACGCATCGCCCAGACAGGCCGCCCATCGCCATCCGTTCCATCTTTAATGAACTGCTGCTCCATGCCACGGTGTGTCAGATAGACCTCTGTAACGCCCGTCTCTTCACCCTCTTCCAGCCGCACCCGGTACTGGTCGCGGGTTGCAGCCGTTTTGCTATCTGCGCGATGTTCGATCCAGCGGGTACGCATTATGCCCACTAAAGGGTTCTGCTCCAGCAACGGAATCTTGTTCTCCTGCCAGAAGGAGATGATCTTGTGCCAGACCTCATCAGCCGATGCCCGCACCACGAGCCAGCGCTGGTCGCCATCCCGTTTTACCGTAATATCTTCAATCCGGGGCAGAACCCTGGCACCTCCCGCAGCGCCACTGGCAGGAGTAGCGCGCTTCCGCTCATCCACATAATCCGAATAGGTTGCAGCCCCCGATGACGTGGTACCGGAGGCCATATCAGCCCCCTCGATAGAGCCTTTAGTCAGATCCGGGGGGATCTCCAGATTCTCCTCCGCCTGTTTCTCTTTTTTATAGTCGACCTTGCGGTCGGGCAGATACTTGCTGACATCAGGCATCATGCTACAGCCGGTAAGGCTGGAGACCATTAAGACAGCAAGGATCTTTGTCCATCTGACAAACATATTAAGTTACCGTGAAATTAAATAAAAACCCCCGCCACAAACGGACGGGATATTAGTCACTCTCATAATCTAAATGCCGCAAGCGGCGGGGAATTGAACCCCAAGAGATTAAATTGCGCCTGCTTTCCGCATCGCTTGCCGTACCGCTTCATGGTGTTGATGAGAGAGCCATGTCAGTGGCAGCCGGATGCCTTCCGAAATCCGCCCCAGCTCACTCATCGCCCATTTTACCGGGATGGGGTTGGCCTCAAGGAACAGGTCGCAGTGCAGTGCGGCCATCTTGGCATCAAGGCGCTCCGCCTCTGCTCTGTCACCTGCCAATGCGGCGGCACACATCCTGCGCATCAGCGCTGGCACCACATTGGCCGTCACTGAGATCACCCCATCGCCACCCAGCAGCAGCAGCTCACGGGCCGTCGCATCATCGCCGCTGTAGATGGCAAAACCCTCTCCGCACAGCTGTTTGATCCGGGTGACGCGAGCCAGATCACCCGTGGCCTCCTTGATACCGACAATATTATCGATCTTCGAGAGCCGGGCCGCCGTCTCTGGCAACAGATCACACACGGTGCGCCCCGGCACGTTGTAGAGGATCTGGGGGATGTCCACCTGCTCTGCAATCAGCTTGTGATGCAGATAGAGCCCCTCCTGTGTGGGTTTGTTGTAATAAGGTGAGACCAGCAGAGATGCATCAGCACCAACCTCTTTAGCTCGCCGGGTCAGGCCAATTGCCTCTTTCGTGGAGTTTGAGCCGGTACCGGCAATAACCGGGATGCGTCCGGCTGCAAACTCAACCACCCTGGCAATGACCTGGCAGTGCTCATCCTCATCCAGCGTCGGGCATTCACCCGTGGTGCCTACGGCCACAAGACCATCGGTACCCTGCTCGATATGCCAGTCAACCAGACTCCGCAGGCTCGCCTCATCCAGGCTGCCATCCTCACGCATGGGTGTAACCAATGCAACGATACTGCCCTGAAACATGCACAGACTCCAAATAAAATCAGGCTAAACATGCAATTCTACAGTGCTTTCAGAAACAGTGCCAAACGATACATTTTTCAACTGGCATAACCGCCTGCAAAAGCCCATAATTTCAGCCTCTGAAATTAAAACCGACTACACTGAGCCTGTAGAGAAAACAGCGCGATCAGAACAGATCACCAACCTGCAGTGAGATAAAACATGCCCGCAAAAAAAAATTATCTGGTCATATCGGCTCTGGGGAGAGATCGCCCCGGCATCGTCGATCAATTAAGTAAAATCATTCTGGAAGATGAGTGCAATATTGTAGATAGCCGCATGACGGTTCTGGGGGGGGAATTTGCCATCCTGCTGATGGTAGAAGGCAACTGGAACACACTGACAAAGCTGGAAGACGCCCTGCCAAAACAGGGCAAGAAGCTGGGGCTCACCATCATTTCAAAACGTACGGACGAGCGCCAATCCGACAGCAAAACCCTGCCCTATGCCATCGACGTTGTAGCCATGGATCACCCCGGTATTGTGCACCACCTGGCCAACTTTTTCTCTAAACGTAATATCAATATTGAAGATCTGGTCACCAGCAGCTATGCAGCTGCACACACCGGCACCCCGATGTTTTCCGTTCACATGAGCATTGGCATCCCGGCAGAGATGCACATTGCCGAACTGCGCGGCGACTTCCTGGAGTTTTGTGACTCGATGAATCTGGACGCTGCACTGGATCCCATTAAAGGCTAGGGGGAGAGATGCCCAAAACATCCGCAGACCACCATCTTTTTGTACTGGACACCAATGTCCTGATGCACGACCCCACCGCCATCTTTCGGTTTATGGAGCACGACCTGTTCCTCCCCATGGTGGTGCTTGAGGAGCTGGATGCCGGCAAGAAGGGGCTATCCGAGGTTGCCCGCAACGCACGTCAGGCCAGTCGCTTTCTCGATGAGCTGATGACGGGCGCAACCAAGGCCGATATCAAAAGAGGGTTGCCACTTCCCGCACCAGAAAATGGCGCCACAACAGAGGGTGCCAAACATGGCCGCCTCTTCTTTCAGACCCGTCATCTGCCCAATCTTCTGCCTGAAAGTCTGCCGGGGCATATCCCTGACAATAATATCCTGGCGGCCACACTGGCGCTACAGGAAGAGCACCCAACCAGCACCATCACCCTCGTATCCAAAGATATCAACCTGCGTATCAAGGCCGCTGTCCTGGGCATACGCGCGGAAGATTACTGCAATGACAAGGTGCTGGATGATGTCAACCTGCTCTACCGGGGACACATTGAACTGCCTGCCAACTTTTGGAATGAACACAGTAAAAAGCTGGAATCATGGCAGAATGAGGGGCACTCCTTTTATCGTGTAACAGGGGTGGATCTGGCCGACTGGCATGTCAGCCAATGCCTGAGTATGGAGGGGGATGCCAGCTTTGAGGCCATCGTCCGCGAGCTGAAGGGCGATAGCGCCGTCATTGAGCTGCTGGAGGATTATCGCAACCCAAAGCACTCCGTATGGGGGATCAATGCACGCAATCGAGAGCAAAATTTCGCACTCAATATGCTGCTGGATCAGGATCTGGATTTTGTCTCACTGCTCGGCATAGCCGGTACCGGCAAAACACTGTTGACCCTGGCTGCAGGGCTGGCTCAGGTTCTGGATCAGAATATCTACCACGAAATCATCATGACCCGTGCAACCGTACCTGTGGGTGAGGACATCGGCTTCCTGCCCGGCACCGAAGAGGAGAAGATGGCGCCCTGGATGGGCGCACTGAAAGATAACCTGGAGGTACTGACACAGACCGAAGGCGGTGAATGGGGTCGTGCGGCAACCGATGACCTGCTGCGCAATCGCATCCGCATCCACTCCCTGAATTTCATGCGTGGGCGCACCTTTCTCAACAAATACATCATCATTGATGAAGCCCAAAATCTAACCGCCAAACAGATGAAGACCCTCATCACCCGCGCAGGCCCCGGCACCAAAGTCATCTGCCTCGGCAACATCGGCCAGATCGACACACCCTATCTTACTGAAACCACCTCCGGCCTCACCTATACAGTGGATCGTTTCAAAAGCTGGAACCACAGCGGCCACATCACCCTGATACAGGGTGAACGCTCAAGACTGGCTGAGTTTGCATCAGAGAACCTTTGAAGATTATAAGCCAGCTCGTTTGTATTGTTATCAAAGATATTTCTGGCTATTCATGACGCCTGGATTATTCTCTAACCAGCTCTTGAATTACGCCGCTTATAGTCTTAAAAAAGGCCTTTGGTTCCTGTGAATCCAGCGCCTATTTAAGAATAACTTAGCAATTACAATGGGTTATCTGCACATCTCTCTTTTCAGGCCTTTCCTTCTGCAAGACAAACAAGAGACACCATGCTAGGGTGAAATCACCTCTTAAGTTAGTGTGGTTGCGTGTTTTTTGTAGCTGAAAATGGTCGCTGGTCAATGACGGAAAAAGAGTCCCAGACAAACCTTCAGGCAGTGGATTTTGAGCAGTGGATGAAGATTGCTCAACAGGATGCCGACACCTTTGAATCCATGCGTCTGGTGGCTATCGAAGAGATTATTGCATCAGCTCCTGAGAAGAACCGGGAGCGCCTGCGCTGCCTCCAGTGGCGTATTGATCAGGAGCGCCGCCTCTCTAAATCACCCATGGGGGCCTGCATCCGGATCTCTCGCATGATGTGGGAGACGCTGGTAGGCGAAGAGAGCCTTACCAGCCATCTCCACAGCCTGACTGAATCCTGTGAGGCGGGAAACCACACGGCTAAGCCCCGCCCACATCAGGCGCAGGTCATACCCCTTCGCCCGGACTGCTGAGCCATTCGCTCTTGCGCCCAGCACGATATTAGCCTAATATGCGCGGTTTTCCCCGCAATAGTGCGGGAGAATAGGTTATTTTTTTGAGGCGAACATGAAAGCGGATATCCACCCTGAATACAATGAGATCAAAGTGAACTGCAGCTGTGGTAATGAGTTCACCACCTCTTCCACACTGGGTAAGGATCTACACATCGAAGTCTGCTCAGCCTGTCACCCTTTCTATACCGGCAAGCAGAAGATGATGGACACCGCCGGTCGCGTTGACAAATTCCGCAAACGGTATGCCCGCTGACCCCAGTCCCGGCACGCTGGCTTTATAAAAAAAGCGCCTTCCAGAAGAAGGCGCTTTTTTATTGCGCACGAATAATTTTCTAAACTTCCCTTGGAGTAACCTGGACGGCCTCCTAGTACACCGTCCAGGTTATATTGACGGATAGCAGCGCTTTAGATTGAGCTATTCCATCACTCTTGGCCGTACTCTTTATCCGCCAATATAATGTGGTTGATGTACTAGGCTGCTTTGCTTGCCTGTGCAAAGCAGTCATCACGCCAAAGGCAGTCTGTCTGGCTGCAGGTCTGCTGACGCGCTGAAGCGAAGCAATCAAAGTTCCCTTCCTGTAGCTGGATGGATTTAATCAGGCCAGCCTTGGTGCGCCGCAGTGGTTTTACCCCCTGGGCTTTGGCTATGATACGAATCTCTTTCATTTTCATGCTGTTTCTCCTTAACCTGTCTGCGGACAATATTTGCCCTCACGGATAGGACAGTTCACCGCAAAAAAACCGGCAATTATCTGTGAATATGCGACTGGATGTCAAGCATAAACATAGTAGATTGTCGAGTTTTTTCATATCCTTATTTTTCTGTTACCCGGTACCAAAGCCGCCCCACATACTCATGTATTGCCCAGTAGCTGACTAAAAAAGCGCTGGCATCCGGCAGCCAGTCCAGAAAGTGCTTTTTGTCATCATCTTTGTACTGGAATGAGGTGGGGGCAGGTTGTGCATTCACTCCGGCCTTTATCATCGCCTCCATGGCTCGTGGCATGTGCCAGGCGTGGGTGACTAGCAGGATGCGGTTGATCCCCAGCCGGTCCAGCACCATTTTTGTCAATTGGGCATTTTCGCGTGTGTTGCGACTGACATCTTCGACGGCGGCAATCTTTACGTTGAATTCGTTCTTCAATATATCTCGTGCCAGCCAGGCCTCTGGCGCTCCCTCGGTGATGACGACCCCGCCACTGGGGATGATGGGCAGCCCCGTGCGCTGTGCCAGCCAGGCGGCATAGCGCAGCCGCTCCAGATGCAGGGATCGGATGCTGTCTCCACCATACTCGGGGGCATCCAGATAGCGGCCGCCGCCCAGTACGACAATGGCCTGCGCACCGGATCTCCTGGCCTCTCTGGTCGAGAGTGCCGGGTAGGTCTCCAGCCCTGAGATCAGCAGGCCGGAGAGGAATGGGGTACTGAGCGTATAGAAGCCCAGCAGGCTCAGAAAAACCAGTAGCTTGCCAAGCCGTCTGCTCATCAGTACAAGCCCTAGCAGCCCCAGCAGGATGAGGCCACCGGGTGGCAGCAGCAGGCTTTTGATGATTTGGGTGAGCTCTATGCTCATGTCAGAAGCGGGGCAGCCTGCCGGTCGGCATGATAGGAGGAGCGCACCAGTGGCCCGCTGGCCACGTTGGTAAACCCCATCCTGTTGCCCAGCTCGCGCAGGGTCTCGAACTCGCCGGGGGTGACGTAGCGTTCAACTGGCAGGTGCGCCAGGCTGGGGCGCAGGTATTGCCCCAGTGTCAGCATGTTGCACTGCTGCTGACGCAGCTCATGCATGACGGCCTCGACCTCCTCCAGGGTCTCCCCCAAACCCAGCATCAGGCCGGATTTTGTCGGGATGTCGGGTTGCAGCAGTTTGTAGTGACGCAGCAGCTCCAGTGAGCAGTCGTAGTCGGCACCGGGTCGAACTGTGGGGTAGAGTCGGGGCACAGTCTCAAGGTTATGGTTGAAGATGTCGGGGGTGATCTGGGTGAGTGCGGCCAGTGCGGCTTGCTGCCGGCCACGAAAATCCGGCACCAGGATCTCAATCTGCAGGCTGCTGTTGCAGTGGCGCAGTGCCTGGATGCAGTGGGCAAAGTGTTGGCCGCCACCATCGTGCAGATCATCCCGGTTGACGGAGGTGATGACTACATATTTCAGCCCCATCAAGGCTACGGCCTCGGCCAGCTGCCGGGGTTCATGCTCGTCCAGTGGTTTGGGTTTGCCGTGGGCGACATCACAAAAGGGGCAGCGGCGGGTGCAGAGGTCGCCCATCACGATAAAGGTGGCTGTGCCCTGGTTGAAACATTCGCTCAGATTGGGACAGGCCGCCTCTTCACAGACAGAGCTGAGCCGGTGTTCGCGCAGTATGCGTTTGATGCGCGTGACCTCTGGGCCAGTGGGGGATTTGGCGCGAATCCAGCTGGGCTTGCGCAGTGGCTGGGTGGCAAGGTTGACCGCCACGCTGTGGCTGCGCGCCAGCTTCTCCTGGTTGCGCTGATGACCCTTTGGGCTGCTGCGTGAGGGGGCTTTGTAGCGGTTGTCGCTGCTCATGAGATTAGAGTGTAGCCGAGTTGGCTGGCCAGGTGGAGTGAAAGGTCGGTGGCGACCTGTTTGAGGTCTGTTGCTGCGCCAAGATCCGCCAGCTGGGTGATCTCCAGACCAGGATGTCCGCAGGGGTTTATGCGGCTGAAGGGCTCCAGATCCATATCCACGTTCAGGCTCAGGCCGTGAAAGGTACAGCCACGGCGCACTCGCAGACCCAGCGCGGCGATCTTTTTCTTTCCCACATAGACGCCGGGGGCGCCCGGTTGGGTGTGGGCGGTGATTTTATAATCTTGCAGCAGCTTGATGATCGCCTGCTCAATATGGGCGACCAGCTTTTTGATGCCAAACCCTTTTTGATGCAGATCCAGCAGCAGATAGGCCATCAGCTGCCCAGGCCCGTGGTAGGTCACCTGCCCACCGCGATCCACCTTTATGATGGGGATGTTGCCGGGTGAGAGCAGGTGCTCGGGCTTTGCCGCCAGACCCAGAGTGAAAACCGGGGGGTGTTGCAGCAGCCAGAGCTGATCCTGGCTTGCGGCTGTGCGCTGGTCGGTATAGTGCTGCATCTTGCGCCAGCTGGACTCGTAGTCGCACAGACCGAGCTGCTGAAGATGCAAAAGAGGTCTGCTCACAGGCTCATCAGTACATGCTTGTGGTCGGTCAGATCCTGATAGATGGCATCCAGCTGCTGCTTGCTGGTGGCCTGAATGGTGACGGTAATGGCAGTGTATTTGCCCCCCTTGCTGGGGCGGGATGAGATGCAGCCCTCTGTCATGTCGGGGACGTGGCGGCGGACGACCTCGACCACAGCCAGGTCGAAGTCAGGCGATGTCAGCCCCATGGCCTTGACCGAAAACTCACAGGGGAACTCAAGCAGCGTATCCTGTTCCAGATCCTGGCTCATCGCAGCTCCTCTTTATAGGCCTGGAAGCGGCTGAGCAGCTGTCGCCACAGTTTGCCGGGGCGGCCGTTATTTATCGGGCGGTCATCCAGGTGGGTGACGGGCATAATTTCACGGGTGGAACTGGTCAGCCAGATCTCATCGGCGCTGTCCAGCTGGTCGGCCCTGATGGGGGCCTCGCAGTAGGGAATCTCGGCCTCGGCTGCCAGCTCCAGCAGCAGATCCCGCGTGACCCCAGGCAGCAGATGTTCTCCCTTTGGCGGGGTGATGATCTGGCCATCCTCGACAATAAACAGGTTGCTGGCAGCGCCCTCTATGGCCAGGCCATCCCGGATCAGGATCGCCTCCATGGCGCCGCGCTCTTTTGCCTCCTGCCGCAGCAGCACATTGGGCAGCAGGGTGGTGGCCTTGATGTTGCAAAAACGCCAGCGGATATCGTCCAGCGTGATGGCGGCAATGCCCTGCTCATAAACCTGGGGGTCGATGGTCGGGAAGGGGGTGGTGAAGGCAAACCGGGTGGGGATCGTCTCCTCGGGGATGGCGTGGTCGCGACGGGGTGCAACCCCGCGGGTCACTTGCAGGTAGACGCTCTGATCCTCTCCCTGGTACTGGGTGGCCAGGGTTGCCAGTATATTCTCCCACTCGGCCCGGGAGAGCGGGTTCTCCATCTGGATGGCGTGCAGGCTGTTTTCCAGTCGCTGCAGATGGTGTTGCAGCCGGAACAGACGACCGCCGTAGGCTGGTATTACCTCATAGATGCTGTCACCAAACAGGAAGCCGCGATCCATAATCGAGATACGGGCTTCGCTGAGGGGGATGAATTCACCATTCAGGTAGACCAGTGCATTGCCGTGATTCATTCCAGCCACAGCAGGGCGCTGTCCTTTGCATTTTGCCAGAGGGTGCCGGAGTCAATCTGTTCCAGTGCCACCAGCGGCACCTCGGCCAGGGGCTTGCCCTGCAGGCTGACGGTGACAGTGCCCATAGGCTGACCTTTGGCCACCGGGGCAATGATCTGGTTTTTGATGTCCATGCTGGCCTGTAGCTTTTTGTATTGACGGCGGGGGATGGTGATGTAGAGATCCTGCTCCAGCCCCAGTGCCAGCTGCTGTTTGGCAGCCTTCCAGATGCGCACCTGTTTCAGGTTGTCACCAGCGCTGTAGAGGCGGTGGGTTTCGAAAAACCGGAAGCCATAGTTGAGCAGAGTCTGGGTCTCTTTGGCGCGGGTCTGCTCGCTGTTGGTACCCATGACAATGGCAATCAGCCGCATGTTATTGCGTTTGGCAGAGGCGACCAGGCAGTAGCCGGCGGCTTCGGTATGGCCTGTCTTCATGCCGTCTACAGACTCATCCCGCCAGAGCAGTTTGTTGCGGTTGTGCTGTTTGATGTCGTTAAAGACCATCGATTTTTGCGAGTACCACTTGTAGAACTCGGGGAACTCTCCGATGGTGGCAGCGGCCACCTTGGCGATGTCGCGTGGGGTGGTGTAGTGATCCGGGTCTGGCAGGCCGGTGCTGTTGACGAAGTGGGTGCTCTCCATCCCCAGCCGTGCGGCGTGGGTGTTCATCAGTGCAGCAAAGGTCTCTTCATTACCGGCGACATGCTCGGCCAGGGCGACACTGGCATCGTTGCCGGACTGGATAATCATCCCTTTGAGCAGCAGTTCCAGCGGGATCTTTTTATTGACCTCGATAAACATGCGGGAGCCAGGGGTGCGCCACGCCTTTTTGCTGATCAACACCTCATCGTCCAGCTTGATATTGCCCTCTCGCAGCTCCCGGAAGACGGCGTAGGCGGTCATGATCTTGGTGATGCTGGCCGGCTCCAGCCGCTGATCGGCATTTTTTTCAGCCAGGATGGCCTTGCTGTCAAAATCAATCAGCAGGTGCCCGCTGCCTGCAATCTTGGGTGGCGCAGGGATGGGTGCTGCGGCCTGCACTGTTTGCAGTGCGATAAAGGTGAGGAGCAGAAGAAGCGGGATGGCGATCCGAAATCGGGTAAAAGACACGGGGGGCTTGTTCCTTTGGTTCAGTGGTAATCAGTGGGTGACATGCGACCACTATCTTAACCCAACATCGAATCTAATCAATGATGACATGCAGGCCGGTGATCCCCTGCTGAGCCAGTTTTTCGCTCAAGGTGTCAGCCTGTGCCACGCTGACCAGTGGCCCGACCTGCACCCGGAACACCCCATTGTCGCCACCATGGGAGCGCTTCACCCGGATGGAGCGGTTCAGCGCATTAGCCAGCCGATTGGCCAGTTGGTCTGCATTGTAGCGATTGGAGAAAGCGCCCACCTGGAGGTATAACCCCGGTTTTTTGCTGCCAGTGGTACTCTGCCTTGGCTTGGGTGGGGTGGGCTGGCGGGGGTTAAGGGCCACGACCTCGACCATTCCGGTGCCTTTTTTCAGGATGTCCAGTTTGCTGGCGGCGGTATAGGAGAGATCAATGATGCGGTTGTTGTGGAATGGCCCCCGGTCATTGATCTTGACGATGATGCTGCGGCCATTCTCCAGATTGGTGACCTGCGCATAGGTGGGCAGCGGCAGTGTAGTGTGGGCCGCTGTCATGCCATACATATCGTAGGTTTCGCCGCTGCTGGTGCGTCGGCCATGAAACTTGCTGCCATACCAGGAGGCGATACCGCGCTCCACATGCCCCTGGCTGCTGGACTGCACATAGTAACGCTTGCCCATGACCACATACGAGGTTGGGTTGCCATAGCGGCTGCGCGGTTCATCCCTGGGGACAGCGTTCGGGATGTGGCTGACATCAACCGTGCCGTCGGGTGGGCCGTAATCTGAGTCGCTATCGACAGAGGGGAGGATGCTGCAGCCGGAAAGGGCAATCGCCAGCAGCAGCGCTATGGTCAGCTGGGGCTTGACTGATGTGACTATCTGCATGGTTTCATAGACCTTGTGGGTTCCTGTTCCCGGACAGTCTCCAGGAGGTTATACATGGCCGCGATTATCAAGAGCAGTGCTATACCACTTGCGGGGTAAAATTAGAGAGGATCAGGGATGATGCTCTAATATTTCCAATGGCCTGTGGCTGGTATAATGCTTTCACTACGCTGGCTGCTTTTAAGTGTAGCATTCCACTGCCGGTTTTCATCCGTTGAACCAGTCTGGCACGACAGGATGGACTTGTCACGTTTCTGAACGGGCAGTTGTGCGCAAATTAACACCTTACATTTCAGAGTCAATCCGATGAGCAGAAAACCCCTGGGCAAGAGAAACAGAAGACGCCATAACAGTGACCCGACAATGGCTGCGTTAGCTGATCGACATAAGCTATATGAGCTTTCGGTGCAGTGCTCTGAGTCAGAGATTGATTTTATTGATGACACCTTTAAATCAATCCGGGGAGAGCGGGCAAAAATCTTGAGAGAGGATTTCTGCGGCACGGCGAATGTCTGCTGCGAGTGGGTGAAGCGCCGGAAAAGCAATCATGCCATTGGTGTGGATAACGATCCTGAGGTTTTGCAGTGGGGGCGAAAAAACAACCTCAGCAAGCTTGCCAAAGCCCAAAGTAGCCGTATCCAGCTGCTCAACGATAATGTGCTAACGGCTCAAAGCGAGGCGGCGGAGATCATCTCGGCAATGAATTTCAGCTATTGGTTGTTCAAATCGCGCAAAGAGCTGAAACATTATTTTAAAAATGCACACTCTGCATTGGCAGATAATGGCGTGTTGTTTCTGGATGCCTATGGCGGCTATGAGAGTTTTCGGGAGATAAAAGAGAAAACCAAACATAAAAAACACAAATTCACCTACATCTGGGAGCAGGAACGGTATGAACCGATCAGTGGTGAACTGATCTGCCATATCCACTTTAAATTCTCTGATGGATCAAAACTCAAAAAGGCCTTCAGCTACCATTGGCGTCTCTGGACACTGCCTGAAATCAGAGAGCTGCTGGAGGAGGCGGGGTTTGGCAATGTTACCGTCTATTGGCAGGGAACGGATGAGGATGGCGAGCCGGATGGTAATTTTAAATCCACCGCAGAAGGGGAGGCAGATCCCAGTTGGATCTGTTACCTCTCGGCTGAAAAATAGCGGGTTAACGGCCTAAAAAATACAGCAGATCAGAGAGAACCCAACATCCAGCTGGGTTTGATTGGGCCGGCCGGAGCTGCTTGGCTCCAAAAAACGGATAGTGAAACGGTGTTTGCTGCCACTGATCTCTGGAAAAAGCACGGCCTCTTCCGGCAGGCCTACCCGAATGAGCTGGGCGGGTGATTGTGACTCCAGGGTGCGTTGATAGAGCCCGGCTTTTGCCTCTGCCTGGCTGGCGTTGGCGCTGTTGCGCATAAGCGACAGAAGCAGCCGGGTCGCACCCTGTAGCACCTCCAGCTCCTGAAACCAGCCTTGCAGGTTGGCATGCCTTGTCTCTACCGGCTGCTGCAGCCAATAGTGATATTGTGGCAGGTCAAAATCACAGGTTCCGCCAGGGATGGTGCTGCGTTGCATGATGTTGCCGAGAAACTCGTTCTCGCGCAGTCCACGCCCAATCTGAGTGGTGATCCGGCGCATCCTGTTGGTGCTCTGTTCAAGGTCAGCCAGGATGAGATCCAGTTGCTGACTATCTACCCCAGGTGCCGAGCGGATTTTGTTAAGGCTTGCGGTATGGCGCTCCAGCTCTTTTATCACCTCAGATCTAATATCGGCCCGGGCCAGGATGTTGGTGATGTCCAGCAGGCCGCCGATGGTTGCCCGGCTGCTCCACTCATCAGGCTGTGGCAGATGGAATGCGATGCGTGTGAACAGGTGTTCAAGTCGCAAAAGCGTTCGAACCCGCTCGTTTAACGGGTGTTCGTAGATGATCTGATTGGACATTGAACCTAGATTGTCTTTAGCTATTGTTGGCAGCGAGCCTGAGGTAATGGTTATGCATCTCTGTCACCTGCTGATTGAGATGCTCCAGGTCTCCGGTATTGTAGATTACATCATCTGCTGCGCTTAGCCGATCTTTTCTGCTGCACTGGGCTGCAATAATGGCGTGAATCTGCTCTGGGTTCTGCCGGTCACGCTGGCAGGCTCGGGCGATCTGTTGCGACTCCTCTGCGTCAACCACCAGTATCCTGTCAATGTTCTCCCGGCGTCCACCTTCCAATAGCAGAGGTATGGCCAATATGGCGTAGGGTGCTTTCAGCCGGGCCAGTCTCCTGTCCATCTCTTCGCGTATCAGTGGATGAAGCAGGGCTTCAAGCCTTTTACGTGAGGTATCGTCAGAGAAGACCAGTTCCCGGAGTTTGTTCCGGTCGAGTGAGCCATCCTGAGTCAATATGCCCTGGCCAAACTGGTTGATGACCTGTGTGAGGCCAGGTGTGCCGGGCATGACCACCTCCCTGGCAACGAGGTCAGCATCAATGATGGGGGTGCCAAGTGCGGCAAATCCGTCGCAGACCGTACTCTTTCCGCTGCCGATGCCGCCAGTGAGTCCGATAATGAGCATGATTTAAGAATCGGCCAGAAAAAAAAAGGGGGGGGGGGTTAACCCGGATTTTTACAGGTGCCCGCAGCGGTCTTGAGCGGTTGATTCATGGGGTACATCCTGGTTCCGGTATGGATGATTTTGCACCGTGCCTCTTCAAGCTCCAAAAAGGTGTAGGCATTGATCAGGTCTTCAAATAATTTCAGCCTGGGATTCACCGCGATCTGTTGCTCTGCCCATTGGGCAAAATAGTGAACCTTATCAGGGTTTTTATCCAGTATGCTCGCGTGTAACAGATTGCGCATGGCCAACCGTTCAGCGTAAGAGCTGAAGTAGAGGTTGTTGAGCGCCACCTGCAAGTAGGGGCCTTGCCCCTCTTTTTTGGTCAGATAGGCATGGATGTCTGACTGGGCACGGGCAGAATGAATCATAAAATAGCTGCTGCCAATGCAGAACAGGATGGCAGAGACCTTGATCAGGCGCGTTGCTGGCAGGCTGAGTGGTACGCTGGTTGTGATCGTGCGGTGGCGCAAGACCATAAATATCAGGAACAGCCAGAGGAACCAGTGCAGGGAGGAGATATAGAAGGGCAGCTCGACCTGTGCATGCAAGGTGATGGGGATCAGAAGTGCGGCGTAGCCACCCCCTCGCTGTGGGCCGCACCGGATCATGGCAAGCAGTGTGATCCCAATCGCGATCAAGATGCCGATAACAGAGACAATACCGCCCTCAATCAGCCAGTAGACCAGCTCATTGTGCGGATGTGTGACATAGGGCGGTAGCCTGGCATCAGGGTTGCGCAGGTGGTAGACACCGCTCTGTGCGCCCCAGACCCGCTGAAAATTGCCAATACCATGCCCGAATCCTGGTTTTTGGGCGACCAGCTCCAGAGCCATGGCATACATGTTGATGCGTATCGAAGCATCTGCCCCTTTGGCGATCTCTACAGTTTTTTGTGATAGCTTCTCAAAGCCACTGATCTCTTGAATCGTACCGCCAGGTATTGCCCCTCCTAACAGTGACAGCAAGCCAATCAACGTCAGCACGGCCCTTTTTTTGAACTGTTGCCGGCGGCTGACAAGGATAATGATGAGGCCAGCTACCGCAGCAAGCATCCCGACCCGGGAACCAATATAGGTGATAATGAAGGCACCGCTTCCAATGCAGATAATCAGCAAGACCTTGGCAGCAAGGGAGGCTGAGCCAATGGATGGTCTGCTTATCAGGTAAAAAGAGATGATGATGCCTGTTGCCAGATAGGATGAGAGCACGTTGATCTGCTGAAAAACCCCCACAGGTGTATTGCCTGCGGTCACCAGCCATCCCTGAATGAGTTCGGGAGAGAATATCTGGGCAGTGGCTATCAGTGCATTGATAGCGGCAGATGCCGCAACCACATACAGGATGCGTTCAACTTGCTGCTGTTTGAAGTTGAACTGGAACAGGCTGAACAGAAACAGTATCCCGCCAACGACATAAATTTGTCTAAAGAGCCAGGGAATGGGTTGAGAGGAGCCAGCAACAATGCCGCTGAAGATCATGACAACTGGAAACAGCAGAAATGCCCAGGCATGAATGGGGCGGATGAATTGCCGTCTGGCTGCAATCAGATAGAGGCCGCCGCCAATCAGAAAAGAGGCGACCGCCCACACCGGGATATTGTAGGGGAGAGCCAGCCCCCTGCCACCAAGGTTGGGTTGAAAATAGAGTGGCGCCAGCAAGAAGAGTGCAGTCAGCAGTGCAGTGCAATAGATACTATTGCCGTACCTGTGGCTCATAACCGCCTGCATCAGATCCCTGCCCAGGTGAGGTAGGCCTGATTGATATGGTCGCCCCAGAGCAGGCTGATCCAGCCTGCAATGGCCAGATAGGGGCCGAAAGGGATGGGGATATTGCGGTCACGCCCACGCAGCAAGACCAGCATTATGCCAATGATTGCGCCAACCAGAGAGGAGAGCATGATAATCTGGGGCAGATACTCCCACCCCAGCCAGGCACCAAAGAGCGCCAGCAGTTTGAAGTCACCAAACCCCATCCCCTCCTTGCCGGTTATCAGTTTAAACAGCTGAAAGACGCTCCAGAGCGAGAGGTATCCGGCTACAGCGCCGATGATGGCTGACTCGGGTGTCGTAAAGGTGCCCCAGAGACTCAGCAGCAGCCCCAGCCAGAGAAGCGGAAGAGTGATGGAGTCGGGCAGCAGCTTGTGGTCAAAATCGATCATGCTCAGCGTGATGAGCGCCCAGGTGAGGAGCAGCGCCGCAGCTGTCTGGCCACTGACGCCAAAGTGCCAGGCCACGGCCAGTGACAACAGGCAGCTGAGCAGTTCAACCAGCGGGTAGCGGATTGATATAGAGGCTCCGCAATCTGAACAGCGCCCCCTTAGAAAGAGGTAGCTGATAACGGGGATGTTTTCGATGGCCCCGATCTGATGGCCACAGTGTGGACAGCGTGAACGGGGCCTGCTCAGCGTAAGCGGGGGTTTCTCATTGGCGTTGTCTCCTTGCTGCCCCAGAAACTCCAGGCACTGGCTTTGCCAATCCTGCTCCATCATGATTGGCAGGCGGTGGATGATGACGTTTAGAAAACTGCCAACAATCAGCCCCAGCAAGCCAACATATATAAAAAACACCAGGGGGTTGCCTTGCAGGTAGTCAATAAAACTCATGGGTTTTTGGTCTAACCTGACGGATCGAGATGATGGATATCAGCCAATAACCTGACCCATCTGAAAGATCGGCAGGTACATTGCAATAACCAATCCACCAACCAGCACGCCCAGAACCGCCATGATGAGCGGCTCCAGCAGACTGCTGAGGGCATCCACTGCGTTGTCCACCTCCTCTTCATAAAAATCAGCTACCTTGGCCAGCATGTCATCTACAGAGCCGGACTCCTCACCAATGGCAACCATCTGGATCACCATGTGTGGAAACAGGTTTTGCTGCTTCATCGCCAGCTGCATGGTCTGGCCGGTTGCCACATCCTCGCGCATGCGCAGAACCGCCTCGCCATAGACGATGTTGCCGGTGGCGCCAGCCACTGATTCCAGTGCCTCCACCAGCGGGACCCCCGCAGCAAACATGGTGGAGGTTGTGCGCGCAAACCGGGCAATAGCCGCTTTGTGAATGATGACACCGAAGACGGGCGCTTTTAGCAGGACCTTATCCAGAAAATGGCGGAATTTACGGGATCTTTTATAAAGGTTCCCTAAAAAGAAGCCGGTGCCCCCCAGTGCCAGCAGGATAATCAGCCAATACTCCTGCACAAATTCAGAGAGGTTGACCACCATGCGGGTAAAGGCGGGCAGATCAGCTCCAAACCCTGAAAAGAGTGACTCAAACTGTGGCACAACAAAGATCAGCAGGATGGTGGTGACGATAAAGGCGACGACCATTACTGCCGTAGGGTAGAACAGCGCCTTCTTTATCTTGCCCTTGATCGCTTCGGTTTTCTCTTTGTAGGTGGCGATTTTATCCAGCAATACCTCCAGTACACCGGCCTGTTCGCCGGCCTGCACCAGATTGCAGAACAGATCATCAAACTGGAGTGGATGTTTGGCCAGGGCTGGAGCCAGCGCAGTACCTCCTTCGATGTCGGCCTTGATGCTCAGCAGCAGATCCTGCATGCTGGGGTTGTTGTGGCCGCGGCCAACAATGTCAAAGGATTGCACCAGAGGCACGCCCGCAGACATCATGGTAGAGAGCTGGCGGCTGAATATCGAAATATCAGCCGCTGTAATGGGTTTCTTTCTGGCAGAGAAGAGGGGGGCTGCCTTCTTCTTGACTTTGGTTGGTGCGATGCCCTGACGGCGCAGCTCTGCGCGCACCAGTGCCATGCTGGCGGCTCGGGTCTCGCCCTTTACCCGGTTTCCACGCTTGTCAGCACCCTCCCAGGCGAAGATATGCGCCTTGGGTGCTTTGGGTGCCTTCTTTGCCTTTGCTGCTTTTGCCGCCATAGAATTTACTCTCTTGTTACGCGGTTGACCTCTTCGAGGCTGGTGACACCAAGACTGACCTTGTTGAGGCCGGATCGACGCAGATCCTGGATGCCCTCCTCTCTGGCCAGGTCAGCCAGCTGCATGGCATTGCCGCCCTCCATGATCATGCGTCCCATCGCCTCTGAGACAGGCATGACCTGAAACAGGCCGACTCGTCCTTTATACCCTTTACTGCAGTGTTCGCACTCTGGCCCGGCTTTGTAGATGTTGAGGTCAGGCAACTCCTCTTCTGTGAAGCCCTCATCCAGCAATGCCTCTTTGGGGATATCATCGGGAACCTTGCAGTGTTCACACAGGCGCCGGGCCAGGCGCTGGGCCATGATGAGTAGTACCGATGAGGCGATATTGAAGGGGGGGACGCCCATGTTGGCCAGTCGGGTCAATGTCTGAGGGGCATCGTTGGTGTGCAGGGTTGATAGTACCAGATGGCCGGTTTGAGCGGCCTTTACTGCAATCTCGGCGGTTTCAAGGTCGCGGATCTCGCCGACCATCACAATGTCCGGATCCTGGCGCAGAAAGGCCTTTAGCGCTTTGGCGAAGGTCAGGCCGGCGCTGTTGTTCATATTGACCTGATTGATGCCGGGGACCTGGATCTCCACTGGATCTTCAGCCGTGGAGATGTTGATCTCAGGCGTGTTCAGCAGGTTGAGGCCAGTATAGAGTGAGACCGTTTTGCCACTGCCCGTAGGCCCGGTCACCAGCACCATGCCATAGGGCTTGTGGATGGCGGTCAGAAAATCTTCCTGCTGCTTCTTCTCGAAACCAAGTGCCTCGATGCCAATCTGTGCGCTGGCGGGGTCAAGGATACGCAGAACGATTTTTTCGCCATAGATGGTGGGGCAGGTACTTACGCGAAAATCAATGGAGCGATTTTTTGACAGCACCATGCGGATGCGTCCATCCTGGGGAACCCGACGCTCCGCAATATTCATGCGTGACATCACCTTGACCCGGGCTGTCAGACGGGCTGCGATATTGATCGGGGGGGAGGCCACCTCACGCAGCATGCCATCCTGGCGGTAGCGGACGCGAAAGGTCTTCTCGTAAGGCTCAAGGTGTATGTCAGAGGCGCCTGCATTAATCGCATCCAGCAGCACCTTATTGACAAAGCGAACGACGGGCGCTTCATCGACATCCAGGTCACCCTCTTTCGGTGCCTCATCTTCTGCTGCGGAGATATCCAGGTTATCCAGATCTGCATCCATCAGATCCGACATGCTGGTGTCCTGTGACTCCAGCGCCCGCTCTATATGGCGGCTGAGCTTGTCATCTTCTACGATTACCGCCTCAGAGCCGAGGCCGGTGTTGAATTTGATCTCATCCAGCCCCTGGTGGTTTGTGGGGTCTGCAACAGCAAGAAACAGGCGGTTGCCACGTTTGAAAATCGGGAGCGCGCGGTGGGTGCGCAGCAGCTTCTCCTCTACCAGTTCAACCGGGGCGAGCTCTGTGTCCAGCGCATCCAGATCAAAGAAGGGGATGCCAAACTCCATAGAGGCGGTCTCGGCAATCTCTCTGCTATCTAATATCTTGTTTTCAACCAGATGCGTTACAAAAGATGTGCGGCTCTTCACTGCCTGCTGAAAGGCCTTCTCGGCCTCTGGCTCACTGAGCAGTTTGCTTTGAATCAGGCAGCGGGCCAGTCCGCTCAGGTTAACTTTTGGCTCTGTTGTGGTCATTGGGTCTCAAGGTTGATGTGGTGCAGTTGCAGGCAGAGGCGGCAGTTGGTTAACCCGCTTTCAGCTTGAATTGCCCTGCCCTTTATAATTGGAGAACACGCTATGTTGTTTATAGCAGAGTTTTGGTTTTTTGTCGTTTTGTTAAATCCGGATATGTGAGGTGTAGCACGCCTCTCTTTGGGAGCGGGCCGTTAATCCCGGCTGTATTGGATGATGATATCTTCATCGTCTACCTTTGCATGTGTGATGGTGATCTTAAAGGAGGTTTTAATATCTTTAGAAGATCCGGCCTCAACCTTGCTGGTGATGTTGGCATCTCCAGAACCCCAGCCCAGTGTTGTTTGCAGTACGCTGTCACCTCCTTCCACATAGGTCTCGTTATCTTCCCAATAATCCTGTAGCAGCATTTGCAGATGTTCTGCCTTTTGTGCGGCGACATTCAGATGTGTTCGCTTGATGTATTCAGAGTATGAGGGGATGGCTATAGCGGCAAGTATGCCAATGATGACTATGGCGACCATTACCTCAAGAAAGGTCAGTCCGTTAGTTTTTTTATTATATTTCACAGCAGCACTCTTTTATGCCCTCGTTCCCACGCGGGAGCGTGGGAACGAGAAAACCCCCTCTATGAAAAGAGGGGGTTTGCATGATGTTGATAATGGCTTGTTTAGCAGTAAGCAGGGGTGTTTGAGGTGCATGTGCCTGTTTTCCCCCATTCGATCCCTTTAGCTGTGACATTAGGGGTAAGCACGTAGCTGAGTCCGTTTACTGTTGTCCCACCTGTAGCTGTGATGACGCCATTTTCAACCTCGAGTGTGGCAAGGTTGCCTATGGCTGCGGTGATATTGTCTGCGATGCCGTGGGATCCACCATCGCAATCGTCTATACTGCCAACGCCCACATCGGAAATACACATGGCGACCGTTGTTTTATAACCGTTCGTGATTGACATTACCTCAGTGAACCGAGCCTTTCCGGTGTAGTCCTGATAAGCGGGCAACGCAATAGCCGCCAGAATGCCAATAATGGCAACAACGATCATCAGTTCGATCAGGGTAAAACCAGCTTGTACTTTTTTCATGGTATTTCTCCAATAAAGTTGTATATGTAAATGGTCAGGCTCAGGTGCGGCGGCAGCCACTGCCTTTGCGAACCTTTGCATCCTTGCTGCACCCGGGAAGGCTGACCATTGTAAATTTGAGCCCGGCGGATGTTTGTTTCCTGGAAGATATAGAGCAGGTAATGTGCCAACATCTTCGTTTCAATCATGTTTACGGCGATAGGGGGTGAAACTTTACAACTTTATTGGTTTTTTTCATGTTTTAGGGTGCTTTGGGAATGGCGTTCGTCCGGCTGCTGGGAATGCTGTTCGGAAGGGACGATGGGGGCTGTCAGCCAGTGGCACAATGTGACGTAAATTGTCACTTTGGTGAGGTTGTTGCTGTTTTGTAGCGCGCTAATTCAGATCGATTCACAGACTATCCAACTGGAGCACCAGGTTAAAAAGCCCTATTCTCTTATGAGTTGAAGAAACTCTACTATACCTATGGCTTCGGTATTCCCTGCCATGGGAAAACGCTCTGATCCAGCATAAACAACAAATTTATGGGTTGCGCGCATATCTGCGCAGGCCAAATGAAACCCTTTTCCTGCCTTTGGTGCAACGGAGCGTTTGACTTCTATGGCCCAAATCTCCTGGCCTAGCCCTTCCAGAACCAGGTCAATTTCTGTCTGGCTGGTGGTTCTGTAGTAGCTATATTGCCATTTGTTAGAGAGTGCTGTGATGATGTTTTCAATAATAAACCCTTCCCAGCTGCTTCCCATGGATGGGTATCCCAGAAGAGTTTCATAATCGGATATGTTGAGCAGGCGGTGCAGAAGACCGGTGTCCCGCAGATAGATTTTGGGTGATTTCACAAGGCGCTTCTTTGTATTTCCTGCCCATGCTGGAATTTGCCGAACCATGTAAAGATCTGTCAGGGTGTCCAGATAATTGCGGATGGTGGTATGGGAAACTTCCAGGCTTTTTCCGAGATTTGAGAGGTTGACCTGTTGGCCGTGGATATGGGCCAGCATCATCCAGAACCGGCGCATCCTGGTGGCTGGAATGCGCAACCCCATTTGAGGGATATCACGTTCGACATAAGAGGATATAAAGTCAGATCGCCAATCCCAGCTTGCATCATCGCTCTCTGCGAGATAGCTGTCGGGAAATCCACCCCTGAACCACAGTTTTTCCGGGTTAAATCCCAAAGGGTCTGTGGCTTGAACTTCCAGGATAGAGAGGGGGGGCAGTTCCAAAAACCGAATGCGACCTGCCAGGGTTTCAGATGATTGCTGGAGAAGGTCGCGTGATGCTGATCCTAAAAGAAGAAATTGTGCGCTTTTTTCACCGGCTTGTTTGCGGATATCGACCAACCCTCTCAAAATACGGAAAAGGTCAGGTTTGCGCTGTACTTCATCAATAATGAGCAGTTGGTTTTTGAAGCGCCGCAGATAACCTTCCGGATCATCTAATTTGGCAAGGTCAGAGTCCAGTTCCAGGTCAAGGTAGGATGTTGGCTTGTCTGTGTAGTCTTTGCTGATCTCCAGAGCCAGCGTGGTTTTGCCAACCTGTCTTGACCCCAGCAGTGCAACAACGGGCATGGAGTTAAGGGCCTTGGCTAAATCAGATTTCAGAAGACGCGGTATCATTTGTGAATTATGAAAGTAAAACTTTCAGATTGCAATAGATTTGGTAACTGGCATTGTTATTTGAGTTTTAGGTCTGCTGGACCTCTAATCCAGCCCGAGCTTCTCCAGCCGGTATCGCAGGGCGCGAAAGCTGATGCCCAGTTTCTTTGCAGCGGCAGTGCGGTTCCAGCGGGTCTCCTCCAGGGCTTTGATGATGGCCTGCTTTTCGATATCACCCAGATAGGCCTCCAGCGGTTGATTCAGATTCTCTTCGGCTGCTGCTGGTGGCTCCGGCAGTTGAAGATCCTCAACCGTGACCCGGTTCCCTTCACACAGGGTTACGGCCCGCTCCAGTGTGTTTTCCAGCTCTCTGATGTTGCCGGGAAAGCGGTAGTTACAGAGCGCTTTCATGGCCGATGGCTCAATATCTGTCTTTGGCAGTCCGTTTTTAATGGCCAGTCGGGTGAGCAGGTGCTCGGTCAGAAGTGTGATATCACCTTCCCGCTCGCGCAGTGCCGGGATGTGCAGTTCAATCACATTGATGCGGTAGAAGAGATCCTGGCGGAATTCGCCCCGGTTGACCAGCTTGGCCAGATCCTTGTGGGTGGCGCTGAGGATGCGTACGTCGATGCTGCTCTCCTGCTGAGCGCCAACGGGGCGGATTGATTTCTCCTGGATGGCGCGCAGCAGTTTGACCTGCATGCCCAGTGGCAGGTCAGCCACCTCATCCAGAAACAGTGTGCCGCCATCTGCGGCCTGGAACAGCCCCTCTTTGTCTGAGATTGCGCCGGTAAAGCTCCCTTTTTTGTGACCAAAGAATTCGCTCTCCACCAGTTCGTGCGGGATGGCACCGCAGTTGACGGCAATAAAAGGGCCCTCTGCGCGTGGTCCCTGGGCGTGGATCAGTCGAGCTGCCAGCTCTTTGCCGGTACCCGATTCACCACTTATATATACAGGTGCCTGGCTGCGGGCGAGTTTGGCAATCATGCTTCGAACCATATCGATAGCCGGAGATTGACCAAGCAGCTGTGGTTCATTGCTGGCGGCCGCAGGCGGCCGGGGTTGTGGCAGAGCGGGTTTTGGCTTGTGCAGTTTCAGTGCCGTTTCGACCAGTTGACGAAGCAGCTGGAGATCTATCGGTTTGGATACAAAATCAAAGGCACCGGCTTTAAGCGCCAGAATGGCAGACTCCATGTTGCCATGAGCCGTGATCATGGCCACCGGCAGCTCAGGGTGATTGCGGCTGATCTGCTCTACCAGTGCTATGCCGTTGCCGTCGGGCAGCTGCATGTCGGTGAGACAGAGGTCAAACTGCTCCTGCTCCAGCAGGGCATAGGCCTGTGCCAGATCAGCGGCCGAGCGGGTGGTGATCTCCATGCGACCCAGGGTGATCTCCAGCAGCTCGCGAATATCTGGCTCATCATCGACAATCAGTGCAGTAGGGTTTGTCACGCGTTAAATACCTTTTTTCTCAGTCCAGGGAAACTTATTTGAAAACAGCTTCCACCATCAGGGTTGGGGATGTATTCGAGGCGCGCCCGATTGGATTCACTCAACTCTTTGGCGATATAGAGTCCCAACCCCGTGCCGCTGCTGCGGGTGGTGAAAAAGGGTTCGAATATCTGACGGGCGGTTTCAGCGTCGATGCCGGAGCCGTTATCCGTGACACGGATGTATGGCCCGCCAGACTCTGTGGTCATGCCACCCTGGATGCAGAGCTGGAGCTGGTCGGGGTCCTGATGGAAATGGTCTATTGCATTTTCCAGCAGGGTGACCAGCACCTGATGCAGCTGGCTGGGGTCGGCCCGGATGCAGGTATCTTTTGGCTTGACCCGCACGGTGAGATGCTTGTGTGTGAGGTTTTTATTCTGCCGGGCCTCTTCGGCCAGCTCCTCCAGAAAAGGGAGCAGCTCGATCTCCTCCGTCTGGGTGCGGTCTCTGCGAGAGAGCTGTAGCACATTCTCGATGATGCTGTTCATCCGAACGGAGTTGTTGCGAATGATCTCGGTGAGCCGTTTGTCGCCGCTATCGAGCGAGGGTGACTCCTCCAGCAGCTGCCCCGCATGGCTGATCGCCCCCAGGGGGTTGCGGATTTCGTGTGCAATACTGGCCGTCAGCCGTCCCAGTGAGGCGAGCTTCATCTGCTGCAGCTGCTCGGTGGCCAGGGCGCAATCCTCAAGAAAGACCAGTGTGCCCAGCCTCTCCCTGCCGCCCAGAGGGATAAAGTTGGCCTGAAGATCACGCCCCTCTGCGGTGGATCTGAAGGTGTGTCTTTCGTGGTCGGGGTGCTGCTTCCATCGGTTGAGCTGGCCTGCGAGTGGCCGACAGAGCTTTGTCAGTGATGACTCCTGCTCCCCTTCGGGTATGCCCAGCAGATTCCAGGCGGCCTCGTTTTTCAGTCGAATGCGGCCAGTGCTGTCGGTAATGATGATGCCGGTCTGCATGTGCTGAATAATGTATTCGTTGAGCTGTGCCATATCGGCCAGATCCAGCTGATGCTGGCTGGCCAGCCGTTCGCTCTCTATCAGCCGCTTGTAGAGCACATCGGCCAGCAGCGCCATGGCAAAAAAAGAGGCGCCCAGAAGCCCGGCCTGGGTATAGGCGGTGACCGGGGTCTGGTGATGGAGCTGGGTGAGGAGCTGCTCACCCAGTACCGCAATGGTGGCGCTTGCGGCATAGAGAAATGTAGTGTGCTGGCGTATGGTCAGGCTGCCTGCGGCAATAGCGGCCAGCAGCAGCATGCCCAGCCCGGTTCCTGCACCGCCGCTGGCGTGCATCAGCAGCGTGATGGCGATAATATCGGTGAAGACGGCAAAATCGGTTTGATGCTCGTAAGAGAGGTATCCCTTCACCAGCATGAGACCACTGGCGAGTACCAGCAGGGAGTAGCATGGCGCTGTAAATGAGTAGAGCAGTGGGTGGTGGCTGCCCAGTACTTCGGGTGGCAGATCAAAGAAAAAGAGGATGCTGAGCAGGCCGGAGAGCAGCAGCCGATAGATAAAAAAGAGCCTCAGCAGATCCTTTGGGTGCGCCTGACCCAGCCGTAGCAGGTTGTCGGAGCGGTCTGTTTTGGATTGCCTGGCTGGCATGATCTGCGGTAGTTTCTTATATTTTGCCAAAGAGTGGTCTTTAAATCAGAATAGCACTGTTTTTATGTTTCAAGATATATGCAGTAGGCTAAAAACATCTTGTAAAAAGCTCTGTAACTGAGGAATTTTTATTGAACCTTCGTCTCTCTTTGGCGCAACTGAATCTATTGGTGGGTGATGTTTCCGGTAATGCCAGCCGTGTGATTCAAGCGGCCCGCCATGCCCGTGATGAGCAGCATGCGGATGCAGTCATCTTTCCTGAGCTGACCCTGACAGGCTATCCACCGGAAGATCTGCTGTTGCGGCCTGAATTGATGCAGCGAGTCGAAGAGGCGCTGTTGCAGATCGCTGCCGCTACCGCAGGTATTGACGTTATTCTGGGCTACCCACAGAAGCAGGGTGGGCAGATGTTCAATGCGGCAGGTCTGATCCGGGATGGGGAGATTGTGGCGGAGTATCACAAGCAACGGCTTCCAAACTACAGTGTATTTGATGAGAAACGCTATTTTGAGGCCGGCTCTGAACCCTGCCTGTTCGAGATCAAAGGGTTCCCAATCGGCTTGACGATCTGTGAGGATATCTGGGAGAAGGCACCGGCTGCCCAGGCAGCGGCAGCGGGGGCACGGCTGCTGCTGAACCTCAATGCCTCGCCCTACCACAGTGGCAAGGCACCGGAGCGGGAAGAGCTGCTGCAGCAGCGTGCGCGTGAGAATAGCCTGCCCATCGTCTATCTCAACCTGGTCGGGGGACAGGATGAACTGGTCTTTGATGGCGGCTCTTTCACAGTGGATGCCCAGGGTAAGCTGATGCAGCGCAGCGTCTTTTTTAGTGAGGATCAACCCTTGGTGGAGATCAGCGCCGAAGGGGCAATCAGGCCCGGAAAGGTTGAAGAATCCCCCAGTGAAGAGGCGGCGATCTACTCGGCGCTGGTGCTGGGGGTGCGGGACTACATCACCAAGAATGGCTTCAAAGGGGCTGTGCTGGGGCTCTCTGGGGGTATTGATTCAGCCCTCACGCTGGCCATCGCGGTCGATGCCCTGGGTGCCGATCAGGTGGAAGCGGTCATGATGCCATCCCGCTACACAGCGGATATGAGCAATGAGGATGCAATAGAGGAGGCGGAGCGGTTGGGTGTGCAGTACCGCTCAATCCCCATTGAGCCAGCCTTTACTGCTTTTCAGGAGATGCTGGCAGAGGAGTTTGCAGGTCTGCCAAAGGATGTGACAGAGGAGAATATACAGGCGCGCTGTCGTGGCATTCTGCTGATGGCCATCAGCAACAAAAAAGGGAAGATCCTGCTGACAACCGGCAACAAGAGTGAGATGTCGGTCGGCTACTCCACCCTGTACGGTGACATGGCCGGCGGCTTTGCCCCGATTCGGGATCTGCCAAAGATCATGGTCTACCGGCTGGCGGAGTATCGCAACAGCCTCTCCCCCGTGATTCCCCGGCGGGTGATTGAACGCCCGCCCTCGGCGGAGCTGTCGCCTGACCAAAAAGATTCGGACAGTCTCCCCCCCTACGATATATTGGATGCCATACTGCTGCGTTATGTCGAACAGGATCAGAGTGTGGAGCAGATTATTGCCGAAGGCTATGATGAGGCCACCGTGCAGAGGGTTGCCCGCCTGGTGGATCGTAACGAGTACAAGCGGCGGCAGGCACCGCCAGGGATCAAAATAACCCGGCGGGCATTTGGGCGAGACCGGCGCTACCCGTTAACAAGCGGGTTTTAGTTATGAAAATGCTGCTAAAATAACGGTATTCAAGAAACCATGGGAGTGGAGAGACAATGAAAAAAGTTGATGCGATTATTAAACCCTTCAAGCTGGATGATGTGCGTGAGGCACTCTCTGCGGTTGGTATCACGGGGATGACAACCACGGAGGTTAAGGGTTTTGGACGCCAGAAAGGGCATACAGAGCTCTATCGCGGAGCAGAGTATGTGGTCGATTTTCTGCCCAAGATCAAGATTGAGATAGCGATCAACGATGAGCAGCTGGATGAGTGCATCGAGGCGATAACCACTGCGGCACGCACCGGCAAGATTGGTGATGGCAAGATCTTCGTGACCTCGGTCGAGCGGGTTATCCGCATCCGAACCGGGGAAGAGGATGAGACAGCAATCTAACGCAGGATCGGGAAGCGGGACTTCGCCTAAAGCGCCTGCTTTTGGTCGTCCCGCTAAACCTGCCAGCCTTCTGTCAGGGCCACAAAAAGCAGATGGTTCAGGCGAGCTCCGCGCTTCCGAAGCATAATTTCAGGATTAATTTTCATCCAGCTCCAGATACTCCCAAACCTTGCGTCCCAGAGGCTTTGTATCTGCTTCAGCCTCATCAATATAGTCAAATTTCCCCTGCTTCTCATTGAGTACAAGCACGCGGCGGGCATCGGCTGACAGCTCCTCCAGCCCCAGCTTGTCGTACGCCTCGGCCATGATCTTCAGTGCCTCCCGAACGGCCGGCGCACGCTGGTAGTTCTCAACCACATAGATGCCGCGGTTGGCCGCAGCGAGATAGGCGCCGCGATCCATATAATAACGGGCAACATGCAGCTCATGTCTGGCGATGTTGTTGCGCAGATAGAGCAGCCGTTTACGGGCATCCTCGGAGTATTTGCTCTGCGGGAATTTGCGCACCAGTTCAGAGAAATCATCAAAGGCATCCATCGCCGCCCCGGCATCGCGCTGGGAGACATCGGTGGGGAGAAAGCGGTCGATAAATCCGATACTGCGGTTAAAGTTGACGATGCCTTTCAGATAGTAGGCATAGTCAACATGCGAGTGGCGCGGGTGCAGCTTGATAAAACGATCCAGCGCCGCCAGCGCGGATTCCGGCTCATCGTACTGGTAATAGGCATAGGCTACATCCAGCTGGGCCTGGGTGGCATAGCGGCCAAACGGGTAGCGAGCCTCCAGCTTCTCGTAGTATTCGATGGCCCGCTCAAAATCCCGCTCCTTCATGGCGGTAGAGGCCTCGGCGTAGAATTTGCTGGCGCTCCAGTTACGGGACTCTTCGCCCTTGTCTTTGGAGGTGAACCAGGAGCAGCCGGTGAGCAGGGATATTGCCAGGAGCAGGGCGAGGGTACGGGTAATGGCCATGGTGTTTAGATTTGCTCGAAAACAGGGGTCATGAGTATACCTTAAAGCAGTAAAACAGGCACAGTGGCTTCGCCTTTTGCAGGTTATAATCAGCGATCAGATATCCATCAAAGGCCAGACCGTGACGATTGAAATCAGAGTGCTGCATGCACAGGTTAAACCCGAACAGGCGGGGCAGCGGCTGGATCAGGCGCTGGCAAAGCTCTTCCCAGACTACTCGCGCAGCCGCTTGCAGCAGTGGGTGAAAGAGGGTCTGGTCAAGGTGGATGGCCAGGGGTGCCGCCCACGGGACAAGGTGCACGGGGGGGAACAGATCAATCTGGAGGCGCGGCTGGAAGAGCAGGTTGAGTGCAGTCCGCAGGCCATTCCGCTGGATCTGCTGTTTGAAGACGAGCAACTGCTGGTGATCAACAAACCTGCCGGGCTGGTGGTGCATCCGGCGGTGGGCAATCGCGATGGCACCCTGCAAAATGCCCTGCTGAACTATGATCCAAACCTGATTCAACTGCCCAGGGCAGGCATCGTGCACCGCCTGGATAAAGAGACCAGCGGCCTGCTGGTGGTGGCGCGCACGCCGATGGCGCATAAATCTCTGGTTGAACAGCTACAGGCCAGAGCGGTGAAGCGGGAGTACCGGGCAGTTGCAAGAGGGGTGCTGGTTGCGGGTGGCACGGTGGATGCGCCCATTGGCCGTCACCCGGTGCAGCGGGTCAAGCAGGCGGTGGTGCCGGGCGGGAAGGCGGCTGTTACCCACTACCGCGTACTGGAGCGCTTTGCACACCACTGCTATCTGCGCATTAACCTGGAGACCGGGCGAACCCATCAGATCCGCGTCCACATGGCACATATCCGCCACCCGTTGGTGGGTGATCCCGTCTATGGCGGACGGCTACAGCTGCCTGCGGGGGCGTCACCTGAGATGCAGGGCGCACTGCGCAGATTCAAACGACAGGCGCTACATGCCCGACGCCTGGGGTTGAATCACCCGGCATCCGGTGAGTGGCTGGAGTGGGAAGTGGCGGTGCCGCAAGATATGGCCGAGCTGCTGGAAGTGCTGCGGACGGGTGCCGATTAGTGAGCGAACTCTGTGGCTGGATTGAACCCAACTGGCCCGCCCCGCCGGGCATTCGGGCGCTGACAACGCTACGCCGAGGCGGTTATAGCGAACAACCCTTCGATGGCTTAAACCTGGGGGATCATGTCGGCGATGACCCGGCTGCCGTGGCGCATAACCGGGCGCTGCTGCTCCACTCCCTGCAACTGCCATCCGAGCCGGTCTGGCTAACCCAGGTACATGGCCGTGATGTGGTCGAAGCGGGGAGCGTGCCGCAGGGGTGGACAGCCGATGCGCTCTTTTCATGCACGCCGGGTCAGGTCTGCGCCGTTCTCACCGCAGACTGTCTGCCCTTGCTGCTGTGCAGCCGAGCCGCTGACCGGGTGGCGGCAGTGCATGCGGGCTGGCGCGGGCTGGCGGCGGGTGTGATTGAGGCGACACTGGATCGACTTGCGCTTCCCGCAGATGAGATCATGGCCTGGCTCGGCCCGGCTATCGGCCCCAGATGTTTTGAGGTGGGAGCAGAGGTGCGGGATACTTTTCTACAGCATGCCCCGGAAACCGAGGCGGCCTTCAGGTACAACAGGCCCGGCCACTGGCTGGCTGATATCTATCAATTTTCCCGACTATGCTTAAAGAGGCGTGGCGTGACCGCTGTGTGGGGTGGGGAGTGCTGCACCGTTACCGATAAGGAGCGTTTTTACTCCTACCGGCGGGATGGCAGAACCGGGCGCATGGCCACCCTGATCTGGATTGAAGAGCCTGCAAAGGCTTGACTGCAATGTAATATCTATATGAAAAAAGGAGCACAATATGCCTGAAAATGAGTTGAATGCTATCGTTAGTGAGCCACTCTTTATCACCTCTGAAACCATGATTTTACGGGTTCGCACCGATGGTTGGGCGCTGCCGGAGTTTATCCCCGGGCAGTTTGCGGTACTGGGACTGCCCGGAAAAGCAGTGCGGACAACCATCTCGGATCTGGAGAGCGAAGCACCCCTGCGGGATAAAATCATTCGCCGCGCCTACTCCATCACCTCCTCCTCCAGACAGAGTGAATACCTGGAATTTTACATCTCCCTGGTTCGATCCGGAGCCTTGACCCCGCGTCTGTTTGCGCTTAAAGAGGGTGACCGGGTGCTGCTTGGCCCGAATATTCGCGGGCTCTTTACACTGGACAAGATCCCCGAAGATTCAAATCTGGTTCTGATCGGCACCGGCACGGGTGTCGCCCCCTATATCAGCATGATCAGGACCAGCCTCTCAGCCAACAGAAAACGTAAATTCACAGTCATCCAGGGTGCCCGCCACTCATGGGATCTGGGCTTTCGCTCCGAGCTGTCAACACTGGCCAGGCTGAGCAAAAACTTTCACTACCTGCCCACCATCAGTCGCCCCTCGGAAGAGACCATCCCCTGGGGCGGAGAGGTGGGTTATGTGCAGG
This sequence comes from Candidatus Polarisedimenticolaceae bacterium, assembly GCA_021648685.1. Lineage (GTDB taxonomy): Bacteria > Pseudomonadota > Gammaproteobacteria > Chromatiales > Chromatiaceae > WFXD01. Next base: position 34,842 of record JAKISI010000002.1, on the reverse strand, counting down.
ATATCTGGAGCCGGGGTCTTATTGCCGATGAGTGGGGCTTTGAGCCCACGCCGGAAAATACACATATCTTCCTCTGTGGCCACCCGAGCATGATCACCTCAACACTTGAGTTGGTGGAGAAGAGTGGTTTTATAGAGGACTCCCGAAAACAGAAAGGGATGGTTCATCTCGAACGCTACTGGTAAACAGGGCGTGCCTTCGACCCCTCTGCAATGATTGGAACCGGACACTATGAATAACTGGAAAATGGTAACGCTGGTGGGTGAAGATCAGCCCGGCATTGTGGCGCAAACCACCGAAGCCCTCTACCAAAATAGCCTGACCCTGGGTGAGACCTCCATGATGCGGCTGGGTGGCAACTTCAGCATGATGATGATGGTATCGGGTGAGGGTGATCTGAGTGCAGCCCTGGCGCCGGTTGCACAGGCGTTGAACCTGCGCCTGCATATCGATGATATTGCCGGCAGACTGCACCAGCATCTGGTGCCCAATATTCAGATCCGGGTTATGGGGGCAGACCAGCCGGGTATCGTGGCCAGGGTTACCGGGGCATTGGCAGCATCCGGTTTCAATATTCTTGAGCTGGAGTCTGATGTGGCGGGCACGGCACAAGAGCCGGTCTACATCATGACCATCCAGGGCATCTCCGACGCGACTGTAGAGACACTGCAACAGGCGGTAGACAGCTTGAGTGAAGAGGGGGTTGATGTAAGTGTTTCAGCCATTGAGACGCTGTTTGCCTGATTATTCTGGATTCTGCGGTTGACCGCTCTGAGAACATCTCAATATATTGATATGCATAATATTTTGTGCCTTTATCCAACTCGCCTGCTGGGTAAGCAGCGCTACGGAGCGGATTGCACGCTTGTGGCAGTAGATGGCGGCGTTGCAACTCCTTGGAATAGTAAAACTATTCCGCGTCATTGCGCCTTGCCCTCTACCGCCACAAACACACACTCCACCCCGTCCAACCGCAGAATCTAGGATTATGCCCATACTCGAAATCCTCACAATCCCGGATGCACGACTGAAGCAGAGCTCCGAACCGGTCGAGTGCTTTGACGATGAGCTGCACGCCTTTATTGCAGAGCTGGAAGAGACCCGACTGGCGGGGCCGGCGGCAGTGGGAATTGCTGCGCCACAAGTGGGTCGTTTTCAGCGCATTGTGATCCTTGATTGCTCGCAGACCCGCCGCCCCGTCCCCCATCATGGCCATCTTATATTGATAAACCCGGAGATCACCCATTGGGAAGGTTTTGAGCTGGGGCGAGAGGGTTGCCTCTCCGTACCCGACTATACGGGTAATGTGATCCGGGCCGAACGAATCAAGCTGGTGGCGCAGAGCCCACAGGGCGAAACCCATGAATATGAGATGGAAAGTTATGAAGCACGGGTGCTGCAACATGAAGTCGATCACCTTGATGGCCTGCTGTTTCTTGACCGGGTGGTCAGCCGTCGTACGGATCTGTTCCAGCGAAAAGTGTACAAGAAAGGTAGCACTTAGGAGGCTGTCCGAGAACTCGGTTTTTGCACATTAAGATTTTTAACCTGTTGAATTACAAGAGGTTGATATTTTATAAATCACAATTTTACCCATTATCGAACAGCCTCCTGGTTGCTCAGGTTGGCTTCAGTGGCGAAGCATATCCACTCTCCGGCTCTCCACAATGTTTGAGAATCATCGCCCTGACGCGGTCACGCAAGGCGATGGCTGCACCCCAATCCGCACCTGACGGCTCAATTCGCTCTCCCACCGTAACGGTTACGGCTCCATGGCGGGGGAGCCACCTGCCCCCCTGCAGCAGGGACCGACTGCCCTTGATAGCAACCGGTATAACCGCCAGCCCCGCCTTGGCTGCGATAGAGAAGGCCCCCATACGAAAAGGGAGCAGCCCCGGCGTATCCGTGAAGGTACCCTCGGGAAAGAAGAAGAGTGGTTGACTGCTGGAGCAGGCCTCTCTCTCCAGCTGCTGGGTATCCGCCAGCCCCTGTTGCGGGTCGAACCGCTCTACAAATATGGCTCTGATGCGCTGTAGAAACAGATGGGCTACCGGGTTGGATTGCAGCTCTGACTTCACAACAAAGCGACAATCCTTCGGTAGTGTGGCCGCCAGGATGATGGCGTCCAGATAGCTGGCATGGTTGGCCACCAGAATATAGTTAGATTCCAATGCAAGATTCTCCAACCCGGAGGCTGTGATCTTTATACCAGAGAGAGAGGCCAACAGCCGGGCGCCGCCATGAATCACCCGCCAGCGCCAGGAGAGCCGGGGCAGGCTGACGGTTACCAGCCAGACAATAGGAGCCAGGCACCCGAACAGTGCCCAGACATAGGCGGCGTAAAGCCACTCCTGTAGCCTCCGGCCAGACCTGCGCAGCTGTGGCACGACACCGGAGAGGGCGACGTTCGTAATCTGTAGCCAGACCGGCTGTTGGGTTTGATCCATCCGGCCCTGCTCATACAGCTCCCGGCAGGCACTGCGCCTGATCTTTCCACTGGAGGTCTTCAGTACGGTATGGGGTGGGGCCAGTATCACCTTGTCAGCCCGCATCCCCAGCAGATCAGTGGACAGCGTATTGATCTGATCCTGGAGTTTTTCCAGGCACTCCGGCGCAGTCTCCCGCGTCTCTGCCAAAACCACTACGGACTCCGTTGCCGTGGCCTGATCCAGGGTCGCAAACACCGCAACACAACCCTTGCGAATGCCTGGTATGTAGCCCACCGCCTCCTCCAGCTCATAGGGGTAGATATTGCGCCCGGCCCGGATGATCAGATCCTTGACCCGGCTGGTGATGTAGAGATCACCCTCGGCGATATAGGCCAGATCACCCGTGTTCAACCAGCAGCCATCGAACAGGCGCTGGGTCTCCTCCGGGTTTCGATAGTACCCGCTGGTGGCGGAGGGGCCGTGAAACTGCAAATGCCCCTCCCGGCGCTCCGGCAGTGGTCGCCCATCGGCATCGACGATCCGGATGGGGTGGCCGGCCAGGGGTTGACCGCAGGCGGCAAATTCCAGTATCTGCGTCTCTGCACCGGCTGCTGGAATGGCATGGCCTGAGGTGGTCAGGGGTTGTCGTTGGATGCGGTCAATGAGTGGCACCCGGCCAGGCGGTGGAAAGGCCAGGCCAACAGAGGATTCCGCCAGCCCAAATACAGGAGCCAGCACCTGCTGCCGAAAACCAAAGGGGCCAAGTTGATCCGTGAAGCGCCGAAGGGTGCCGGGACTGACCGGCTCAGCTCCATTGAAGGCCATGCGCCAGGAGCCAAGATCCAGCCCCTCCAGATCACTATCCTGAATCTTGTGCAGGCAGAGTTCATAGGCAAAGTTGGGGGCTGCGGAGAGCGTGCCACGATGGTTGTGAATGGCCCAGAGCCAGCGTTGGGGGCGTGCCAGGAAGGCCAGGGGTGACATCACGACCAGCGGAAAACCAAAATAGAGGCTGCCCAACCAGGCACCGATCAGCCCCATATCGTGATAGAGCGGCAGCCAGCTGACAAACACATCATCGGAGGTCACCTCAATCGCCTCGCCCATAGCGCGCAGATTGGCCAGCAGGTTGCTGTGGGTCAGTATCACCCCCTTGGGGCTGCCGGTGCTGCCGGAGGTGTACTGCAGAAAGGCAATATCCGAACCCTTGGCTGCGCTGAAGCGGGGGCTGCCACCTCTGGTTTCAGTGAGCGCTTCCGCCGTAATAACCTGCCGCAGGCTACTGACATGCGACTTCAGCAGATGAGCCACCAGCTTTGCCTCGGGGATGGTAATCAGCAGTGTGGTCTGGGCATTGTTGAGAATACGGGCATGTCGCCGCAGATGGTCCTCAATCTGGGAGGGGCGGGCAGGCGGGTAGATCGGCACGGGGATACCACCGGCCAGCAGTATCCCCAAAAAACTGAAAAAATAACCGCGGCTGGTTGGTAACATGATGGCCACGGTCTCACCCGGCTGCAACCCATGCTGCTGCAGGCCTGTGGCTACCCGGCAGGCACCTTCGTAGAGCGATTGGTAGCTGATATCCTGCAGCTCATCTCCTTCACCGTAGAGGTGAATATGTACCCGCTCTGCCTGATGCTCCAGATGCCAGGCCAGCACCTCCTGCAGCGTAGCGGCCTGGTGCGGTGCCAGGATTCTCTGCCGGGGTTGATGAGGAGTCGGCTCCGCCACCCGCTCGACGGGCCTGCCAGCGGGCGCCTCCTCCAGCAGACGGATAAGATCACGCAGGCTCTCAGCCACTGCAAACGACTCCTCTGACAGACGCAGCTGAAAGTTCTGCTCAAGTCGGGAGAGCAGCTCCATCCTGCCCAGGCTGTCCAGTCCAAGGTCATGATCCAGGCTGTTGTCGACGGTGATCGCCGTGGTGGCTCTCCCTGGGTATAGCTCCTGGAGCAGCTGCTGTACAATCTCCAGCAGCGCAGTCTCCGTCACATCGGGTCTGTTCATGGCAGGCTACTTGGGTCGATGGATAGTGCGTTATTGTCTGCCCAGAGGGATAAAGATTGCAAATCTACCGTTCTAGTACGTAGAATCGCTCGTAACTTAATCAACTCAGCAGCGCAGTAGGCACCATGACGCTCTCTTTTATAAAAATGCATGGCCTGGGCAACGATTTCGTAGTCTTTGATGCCATCCACCAAAAGATTGACCTGACCACCCGGCAGATCCAGTCTATTGCCGACCGTCACTTTGGTATCGGTTGTGATCAGGTATTGCTGGTTGAGTCGCCACGCTCGCTGGATACCGATTTCTACTACCGGATATTCAATGCCGATGGCTCCGAAGTGGAGCAGTGCGGTAACGGTGCGCGCTGCTTTGCCAAATTTGTGCAGGCCACCGGACTGAGTGACAAAGAGATTCTGCGCGTAGGCACGCACTCAGGCAAGATCCATCTACGGCATGAAGCGGATGGCCTGGTCAGGGTCAACATGGGAGTGCCCAAGCTGGAACCGGCGTTGATCCCCTTCGAAGCAGAGACTCAGTCAAAACACTATACCATCGAGGTGGGCAGCAAACCGCTGAAGATCGCAGCCATCTCCCTGGGCAATCCACATGCCGTGTTGCAGGTAGAGTCTGTTGCCGATGCGCCGGTCAAAAAGATAGGTGCCCTGCTGGAGTGCCACCCCCGCTTTCCACAACGGGTCAATGTGGGATTTATGGCTATACAGGATCGCAGCCATATCGACCTGCGGGTCTTTGAGCGGGGCACGGGTGAGACGCTGGCCTGTGGCTCAGGTGCCTGTGCCGCCGTAGTCGCCGGGCGGATGAACGGGCTGCTGGATGAGCAGGTCGCCGTCACTCTGCCAGGCGGTACGCTTATGGTAAGCTGGGCAGAGGGTGACGCACCAGTATGGATGAGCGGCCCGGCTATCCAGGTTTTTGAAGGTAAGATTGAGCTATGACCCTATCGACAGAACAAACCCGTGAAGCGCCAGATATGGAGGCCACCGTTGCTGAGTATCTGGCCGCAAACCCGGGGTTTTTTGAACGCCATGAGCCACTGCTGCTGGAGCTCAGACTGCCGCATGTCAATGGCGGCAGCGTATCGCTGCTGGAACGCCAGCTTGCCGCACTGCGCAAAAAGTGCGCTCGCTATCAGCAGCGGCTTGTTGAGCTGGTGGCGGTTGGCCATGCCAATGACCTGCTGATAGACCGCCTGCACCAGATGACCCTCGCCCTGATGGATGCCACAGACCTTGATGCGCTGCTCAATGTGCTTGAGGATCAGCTGCATGCCCAATTCAAGGCCGATTATGTAGAGCTGTGGCTCTTTACCCCGGCGGAGCTGGAAGACTCCTCTGTGCTGGAGAGATCCAAACAGAAGATCATCGGCCAGTTCCAGACCTTTTTTCAACAAAATCAGCCCCGCTGTGGCAATCTGCCCCTGGAGCAGCTGGAGATCCTGTTTGGTCAGGAAGCTGGCGCGGTTCATTCAGCGGTACTGGTTCCGCTCAAGAGCGAGAGCATCTCCGGCCTCATGGCCATTGGCAGCAGTGACCCACAACGTTTTCAGCAAGATATGGGAACCGATTTTTTAAGTCGCCTGGGCGAGCTGGTCAGCCAGCGGCTGGAGATGGTCTCCGAACCGGGGGCCTGACTCCAGCCACCATGTCACCACCTGAAGAGCCGTTTCAGTTCTGGCTTGAGCGCTTTTTCAGACAACTGCGCCATGAGCGCCGCCTCTCACCACACACCCTGAGCAACTATCGACGCGACCTGCAACGCCTCCGGGAGTGGTCTCTGGCACAGGGTCTGAGCGCATGGCCCGATCTCAAGCCACACCATGTTCGCAACTTTATCGCCACCCGCCACCGCCAGGGCATTGCCGGCAGCAGCCTGCAACGGGAGCTCTCCTCCCTGCGCACCCTGTTTCGTTATCTTCAACGCGAAAAACAGGTCGACAGCTGCCCTGCCCAGGGGGTGCGCCCACCCAAGTCACAGCGAAAACTGCCCCGGGTGATGGATGCCGACCAGCTGGGACGGCTGCTGGATCAGCCGAGCAAAGAGCCACTCACCATAAGAGATCTGGCCATGATGGAACTTTTCTACTCCTCAGGTCTGCGGTTGAGTGAGCTGGTCTCATTGAATCTGGCAGATATAGACCTGCACGATGCCATGGTTGAGGTTACCGGCAAAGGGGAGAGAACCCGTCGCCTCCCGGTGGGCGAAAAGGCCCGGCACAGCCTGGAGAGATGGCTGACCGTTCGCTCCGGGATGGCGCCTCCAGAAGAGCTGGCACTCTTTATCAGCCAGCGCGGAAAGCGCATCTCACCCCGCACGGTACAGCAGCGGCTGCACAAAAGAGCGCAGGAGGAGGGAACATCAACAACCATTCATCCGCACATGCTGCGCCACACCTTTGCCAGCCACCTGCTTGAATCCTCGGGCGACCTGCGCACAGTGCAGGAACTGCTGGGGCACGCGGACATCAGCACGACCCAGATCTACACCCATCTGGATTTTCAACACCTTGCCAAAGTCTATGACGCGGCTCACCCAAGGGCACGGCGAAAACAATGACGCAGCTATTGCAGGTGGTTTTCCAGAGCGTGTCAAATAGTTTCAAGGGAAATGACCTACAATAGAGTACCGCTTACGTATTTATACTACGTATTAAGAAGGTAGTAACCAGTAGCTATGCAGAAGCCAACCATCAAGCGTATCACCCTGAAAAACCTGATGGTTTTTCTGATGCTACTCTCATTAACCACACTGGTAGTCCTTACCATAAACTTCAGAAGCATCTCCGTGAGAATCATGGAGGATAAGGCGCTGGCCATTTCAGAGGTGGTGAAGGCCGGGCTGACCTCACACATGCAGGCAGAGATCATGGCCAAGCGAGACTATTACCTTGCAGAGATCAATGCCCTTACACTGGTTAACAATGTCTCCATCGTCCGCTCAAAAGAGGTGACAAACCAGTTCGGTGCAGGCCACTGGCGCGAAAAAGAGCATGACCATATTACCGAAGAGGTATTCAAGACCGGGCAACCCATCTTTATTCTGAATGATATTGAGATGGAGCCCTATTTAAGGGCTATCGTACCCTTTATAGCCTCCACCAGTGAGCAGTTGAACTGCCTGAGATGCCATGAGGTGGAAGAGGGCACAGTATTGGGCGCAGTGGATCTAAGGCTTGACCTCACAGAATACAGGGACGTAACAGCCAAACTGCTGATCGCCATTGGCTTTGTAACCTTTGGTTTTATTTTTTTAATCGTTATCAATAACTTCAGAACCATTCAGCGCTATGTGCAAGATCCATTAAACAGCCTGATCAAAAAAACCGAAGACGCCTATCAGACCCATACCCCCATCAATGCTGATGAGTTTGAGTGCCTGGAATTTGAGCATGTAGCCAGGGAGATCAACCTCTTCACCGGGGAGGCAGCCCACCGGCAGGAGCTTATTGAGCAGAAAAACATGGAGCTGGAGGTGATGTCAAAAGAGATTGAACAGACCCTCCAGGAGACCCTCTTCACCATGGGTGTCATTGAGGAGCACCGATCCAAAGAGACCAACAACCACACCCTGCGCGTCACCCAATACAGTCAGCTGCTGGGCAGCAAATATGGCCTGTCGGACAGAGAGGTTGAACTGCTGGCCATGGCTGCACCCTTGCATGATATTGGTAAGCTGGGGATACCCGATTCCATTCTGCTAAAGCCGGGCAAACTGAGTGAACAGGAGTATGAGGTGATGAAAAATCACTGCCAGATCGGCCACAGCATGCTGAGTCACTCCAAGCGGGACGTACTTCAGGCGGCTGCGATCATTGCCCATCAGCACCATGAAAAGTGGGACGGCAGTGGTTATCCACAAGGCCTTGCCGGTGAGAATATCCACATATATGGCCGCATTGTAACGCTGGTGGATGTCTTCGACGCCTTGGCAACCAAGCGCATCTATAAGGAAAAGTGGGCGCTGCCGGAGATCATTGCCTATGTTGAAAAAGAGCGGGGGCACCAGTTTGACCCGGCGCTGGTGGATCTACTGCTCAAAAACATGGATACATTTCTTGCCATCAAGCACCGTTACCATTAACCGACTGCACCCCCGACAGGTGGCGGAAAAAATGGATATTCTTCGCAATATCTGATGGGCGGAGTTCTATGCCCAGATGGTGCTGTTCCTGCCCGCCCATAGCGCCCCTGGTCGATGGGGTCTGCCGGTGCCAGACAACGGTACCAACAACAATCAATGCCAGATCCGCCTCCTTATAAGTCAGCCGGATATGTTTGCCCTTCTCTACCAACAGGCTGGACTCCACACCCACCCCAAAAGGTGAGACATCCCGCAAAGCCAAAACCGCATGAGCCTCAGATTGCTCTTCAACAGAGATACTGAGTCTCCCTCTGTGGCGCTGTAGCGGAGCGTGCCGCTCTGCCCGACGTGCTTCTGCAAGTGGCAATGCAATGTTCTCTTTCATCTATTGAGCCCCTTTAGGTGGTTAATCCCAGAAAAATCAGTTGACCGCTTTGAGGTAAGTCTAAGCGTATGGTAATCGACGAATCCATCTAAAAGCCAGACTTCACCTGCTGGGTGAAGACGCTACGACCTGCCCAACCTCAAGTAACGCGGGTTAAGCTGAAGAGGTTGGAAAACCGATCCGTGGCTCTGAGCCACAATTGAGGAGAACAGATCATGAAAGAGTTTAGCAAGTACGTTGGATTGGATGCACATAAAAAAACAACAGCTGGTTGTGGTAGCCGATGCCATGGGAGGAAAAGCGTGGTATTACAGATAGATAGCCAATACCCCTGAGGAGATACAAAAGCTGATTCAAGAAATTAAGTCCCAGGCAGGTCAATTTTATTGGCCGAAAGGGGGTTAGATTTGTTGCCCTTGGGTATCTCTTCACAGCCGGGCACTGTTCAAAAAACAGCAGCCTGATTTTCCAAAAAAACAAAACCGTTAAATCTGTAGTGCCACAAGAGGGATTGTGCGCGGGCTAACCGTATGTTTTTTCAAGCATTGTTGCTAGTGAAATCGGGAGATGGGTTAACAACAATCGATCAATTGGCAGAACTCCTGTCAGGCACCCAAACCGTAGCTTTTTTATCACTGGCAACAAAGATGCCTGCTGTCGCTGGACAAACAAAAAACCCGCCAATGGCGGGTTTTCGGTTCAGTAGCACAAGCCTGTTATTTAATCTTGGCTTCCTTGTACATCACATGCTTGCGGATGGTGGGATCAAATTTCTTGACCTCCATTTTACCCGGCATGGTGCGCTTGTTTTTGGTGGTGGTGTAGAAGTGGCCTGTACCGGCACTGGATACGAGTCTGATTTTGTCACGCATGATTAAGGCTCCTTAAAATTTCTCGCCACGGGCGCGCAGGTCAGTCAGGATCACGTCAATCCCTTTCTTATCTATAATGCGCATGCCGTTGGCTGATACGCGCAGACGAACCCAGCGGTTCTCACTCTCCACCCAAAAACGGTGGCGGTGAAGGTTTGGCAGAAAACGCCTTCTGGTTCTGTTTTTGGCGTGGGATACGTTATTCCCAGTCACCGGACGTTTGCCTGTTACCTGGCACACTCTGGACATGATTAAAACCTCAATAAATTCGTTCGACAGCCCGGGTGGGCACGTTGGGCGATGCTTTAAAGGAGCGGATTTATATCAGAATCAGCCGTAAGATACAAGTTACATGTAAAAAAATGGTTACATCAGCCCCCTCTCTGCAAGCGAGGTCATCTCGCCATCTCCTACGATAATGTGGTCAATTACCCGCACATCGACCAGCGCCAGTGCATCTTTCAGCCTTTGGGTAATATAGGTATCCGATGAGCTGGGTTCTGCTACACCGGAAGGGTGGTTGTGCGCCAGGATAACCGCTGCTGCATTGTGGCCTATTGCACGGCGCACCACCTCCCGCGGGTGTACGCTGGCACCGTCAATAGTGCCCTGGAAGAGCTCTTCATATTCAATGATCCGATGTCGGTTATCCAAAAAAAGGCAGGCAAAAACCTCATACGGATAGCCCCGCAAGCGGGCTGAAAGGTAGCTGCGGGTTTGCTCGGGAGAGGTCAGGGCATCTCCGCGCGTGAGTGTTTCACGCAGGTGGCGGCGACCCATCTCCAACACCGCCTGTAGCTGCACATACTTGGCCTGCCCCAAGCCGTGGCTGGCACAGAATTGGGCGCAGTCCGCCGCCATTAGATTACGCAGACTACCGTGCTCTTGCAGCAAGTCACGCGCCAGATCAACCGCCGTTTTACCCGCCACCCCTGTTCGCAGAAAAATAGCCAGCAGTTCGGCATCCGAAAGTGCTTCTGCGCCTCGTTGCAGCAACTTCTCTCTTGGGCGCTCCTCGGCGGGCCAGTCAGTAATCGCCATGCATAACCTCCTTGTGATTATTGTTTTTCAGCAGTGAGCTTAAAACAGATGCCGAATTTTGAACAGCGTTACGCCTGATTCCCTAAATATTTCTCCAGATAGCACCCGGCACCTTTGCCTGATCCAAACATTCAGTTACTCTCTCTAATAATAGATACCATCAGGAGATAAAGGTCTGTTCAAAACAGATTTTTACACCAATCCCAAAGGGGGGGGATGCAGGGATGCATCGAATAAACTATTTTTGAGGCCACATGCTTGAGTTGAACGGAAAACGCATTCTGCTGGGGATAACCGGCGGTATTGCTGCCTATAAAGCCGCAGAGCTGGTGCGTCTGCTGCGCAGATCCAACGCAGAGGTTCAGGTCGTTATGACCAAAGCCGCTACAGAGTTCATAACCCCACTAACACTTCAGACACTCTCCGGGCGGACGGTACGGCAGGATTTTTTCGATGCCAATGACGAAGCCACTATTGGCCACATAGATCTGGCACGCTGGGCGGATCTGATCCTGATTGCCCCCGCTACCGCTGACTTTATGGCTCGTCTGGCACACGGACGGGCTAACGACCTGCTCTCCACCCTCTGCCTGGCAACGACGGCTCCCATTGCACTGGCCCCGGCCATGAACCGGCAGATGTGGTTAAACCCGGCGACACAGACAAATGCCTCATTACTGCAAACACGCGGGGTCACCCTATGGGGCCCGGCTGAAGGTGAGCAGGCCTGCGGCGAAACCGGGCCTGGGCGAATGCTGGAGCCAGCAGCGCTATTGTCACAAGCAGTAAAGCAGTTCAGCCACCAGCCACTGGCAGGCCAATCTGTCCTGCTCACAGCAGGGCCGACCCAAGAACCCATCGACCCGGTGCGTTTTATTGGCAACCGCAGCTCCGGCAAAATGGGCTTTGCCCTGGCACAGGCCTTTATCGAAACGGGTGCTCAGGTTCATCTGATCGCAGGCCCGGTAACCTTGGCAACACCCAGGGGTGCAACCCGGATTGACGTGGCTACCGCACACGAAATGCAACAGCAGGTTAGCGCACACCTCAGCAGATGTAACATCTTTGTTGCCTGCGCCGCTGTTGCGGACTACCGCCCCGAAACAGTGGCAGCAGAGAAAATCAAAAAGAGCCGTGAGCAACTGGCACTAACATTGATCAAAAACCCTGATATTCTGGCAGAGGTGGCCGCCAGCGCCACTCCACCCTTTACCGTTGGCTTTGCCGCCGAGACAGAGCAGCTCATCAAACATGCGCAGGAGAAGCGCCGGCTAAAGAGAGTGGATATGATTGCCGCCAACCTGGTTGGTGCGGAACAAGGCGGTTTTGAGCGTGATGAAAATGCCCTGACCGTACTCTGGGAGGGCGGGCGTAAAGAGCTCCCTATGGCCCGAAAAGAAAAGCTGGCACAATCACTGGCTGCCACTATCATTGAGCGATATTATGCAAAAAAACATCCAACTGAAAATCCTTGATTCTCGCCTGGGGAGTGAATTCCCAATGCCTGGCTATGCCACCAAAGGCTCTGCCGGGCTTGATCTGCGCGCCATGCTGGATAAGCCCTTAGAGCTGGAACCAAGACAGACAGAGCTGATTCCCACCGGCTTCTCTCTCCATATTGCTGATCCCGCCCTGGGAGCCATGATCCTGCCACGCTCCGGGCTGGGCCATAAGCATGGCATCGTATTGGGCAACCTGGTTGGGTTGATCGATTCCGACTACCAGGGACAGATCTTTGTCTCCTGCTGGAATCGGGGAGAGGCCACATTTACAATCGGGGTAGGCGAACGCATCGCACAACTGATTATTGTCCCAGTGGTGCAGGCCAACTTTGAAATTGTGGATGAATTTATCGAAAGTGACCGGGGCGCAGGCGGCTTTGGCCATTCAGGGCGTCACTAATGAAGCTACCATTTGGCAAGAAAAAAGCAGGCGCCGAACCTGCAAAGAAGGTTAAAAAAGAAAGAAACCCCTCAAGCAAACTGCCCGGATCAGGCTCCTTTATAGCCATATCTTTTGCAGCTGTTGCACTGGTTATTTATATATCTTTTGGCGCACTGTTTGTTTTGCAGCAGCAAAAAGATGCTGCCGCCGCAACCCACCAGCTACAGACCGGAACAGAGGCACTGGCAGCACGTCTCTCCGATCGCATGCAGCGCCTGCGTCTGGCAGTGGAACATCTGGCCGACAATCCCGCCCTGGCTCAGACCCTTCATAACGGCAAGGCCACCACCATAGCGGCAAAAGAGATCGCCATTCAAAAGCAGATACCGGATGCCTGGCAGATCCGCCTGCTTCTTCCCCAGCACTCTGAACCCGACACAAAGCAAGAGCCACACATGAGCTATGCCTCATTGGATATTCTGCGCCAGGCCGAAAAAAACAAAAAAACCACCCTGGCTGAAGTCCATCAATACGGCTCCAAACACCAGCACATTGCACTGGCAACCCCGGTATTCATGCCCGGTGACGATAACCGAGAAGAGGTGGTGGGCGTCATCCACGCCGCCTTTAAACTGGACAAAATAGAGGCTGCTATCAACGCCGTCAGCAACTACGGTGGGCAGGTAGAGATACAGCAAGTCATCCGGGGCAACGCCCTCACCCTGGCAAAAAGCAACGGCCCGGCAGAGGCGGCCTCCGCATCCGGGGGCAAGATTCCCATCCCAGGAACCATCTGGGAGGCCACTTACCTGGAGCCATCAACCGCAATTGACCAGGCCACCCTGATAACCTTCGCCAGCATCCCCACCATCGGGTTGCTTCTGATCGGCCTCATCATGTTCATGCAGGCCAAACGTCTGAAACAGGCGTTGAAAAATGACCAGGGCGCAATTGTCAAAATGGTAGAGGCAGCCCTCAACGGCGGCGCAATCATCAACCCCGGTGCCGCAACAGCGGACTGCGACGGCACAATGGAGCTGATTGCCCACCTCGGCACACAAGCCTCACGCAAGCAGCGAAGCACCGCACTGGGCGCATCATCCTCTGCCAAAGGCGAGGTCAGAGAACAGGGAGACCAGCCTGGCCTCAGTAGCCCGGATAATCTGATTGTAGAGGCCATGCATGGCCTGCATGCAGAGCCCGCATCCATAGCACGAAGCGGTGCTGGCATGATGCTGCCAGACTCCATATTTCTCGCCTATGACATACGCGGCATTGTCGGTGAAACGCTGACCCGGGATATAATCTACGAACTAGGCCGCGCAATCGGCAGCGAGACCTACGACCAGGGTCAGCAAACCATCATCATGGCCCGCGATGGCCGCCTCTCCAGTGAAGGGCTGAGCGTCGCTCTCTGTCAGGGGCTGCAGGATAGCGGCCGTGATGTGCTGGACATTGGCATGGTGCCCGTACCCGTGCTCTACTTTGCCACCCATTTTCTGGGCAGCAACTCCGGCGTCATGCTGACCGCCAGCCACAACCCGGCCGATTACAACGGCCTCAAGATCGTCATCAATGGCGAAGCACTGTCGGGCGAGGCCATCCAGCAACTGCGCCAGCGTGTCGCGACAGGCAACCTGCTGCAAGGCGAAGGCACACATCAGATACAGGATCTGACCCCAGACTACATTGCACGCATCATCCAGGATGTGCAGCCCGCCCGTTCACTGAAAGTGGTCGTAGACTGCGGCAACGGCGTGGCCGGCACACTGGCACCCCTGCTGCTCAAGGAGCTGGGGTGTGAAGTCATCGAGCTCCATTGCGAAATAGACGGCAACTTCCCGAACCATCACCCCGACCCCGGCAAGCCGGAGAACCTGGCCGATCTGATCCAGCAGGTAAAGCGCCGGAAGGCCGACCTTGGCGTCGCCTTTGATGGCGATGGCGACCGGCTGGGCGTCGTCGACTCCAACGGCAACATCATCTGGCCCGACCGGCTGCTGATGCTGTTCGCCACCGATGTCCTCTCCCGCCAGCCCGGGGGGGACATTATCTATGACGTTAAATCCACCCGCAGTCTGGCAGGCCACATCCTCTCTCACGGTGGCCGGCCACTGATGTGGAAGACTGGGCACTCCCTGATGAAGGCCAAACTCAAGGAGACCGGCGCCCTGCTGGCCGGTGAGATGAGCGGCCACATCTTCTTCAAAGAGCGCTGGTATGGTTTTGATGACGCGCTCTATGCCTGCGCAAGACTGTTAGAGATACTCTCTATTGACATGCGCAGCTCAGAAGAGGTGTTTGCCGAGCTCCCGGCGCATACCAGCACCCCGGAACTCATTATGGAGATGCCGGAAGGCAACCACCATGAGCTGGTGAAAAAGATCATCAACCTGGCCCACTTTGAGAAAAGCACAAAACTCATTACGATTGATGGCCTGAGGGTAGAGTTTGATAACGGCTGGGGACTGGTTCGGCCATCCAATACCATCCCTGCCATCACCTTCCGTTTTGAGGCGATAAACAAAGCCGAGCTGAATGAGATACAAGAAGAGTTCCGCCAGCTGCTGAAAAAAATCGATCCCGATCTGGATCTGCCTTTTTGATTTCACCGAGAAGAGATTTATGAGTTTAAGCGCGGAAGCGGCCCACAACGTCGCCCATGTCCTCTCAGAGGCCCTGCCCTACATCCAGCGTTATTGTGGCAAAACCATCGTCATCAAATATGGCGGCAATGCCATGGTGGATGAAGGACTCAAACACAGCTTTGCCCGTGATCTGGTACTGATGAAACTGGTGGGCATCAACCCCGTTGTCGTCCACGGCGGCGGTCCACAGATCGGCGATCTGCTGAAACGCCTGGGCAAAACCACAGAGTTCATTCAAGGCATGCGAGTGACCGACCGGGAGACCATGGATGTGGTCGAGATGGTACTCGGCGGCCTGGTCAACAAAGAGATTGTCAACCTGATCAACAGCCATGGTGGCCAGGCCGTGGGGCTTACCGGCAAGGATGGCGGCCTGATCAAGGCCACACAGATGTGCCTGACCCGTAACTCTCCCGAGCTGAAAGCCCCCGAAATCATCGACATCGGCCATGTTGGCGAGGTGGAAAGCATTGACCCCAGCATCATTGAGATGTTGGCGCGTGGCAACTTCATACCCGTTATTGCACCCATTGGTGTGGGTGCCGATGGCGCCTCATACAACATCAACGCCGATCTGGTCGCGGGGCGAGTGGCAGAGGTGCTGCAGGCCGAAAAACTGCTGCTGCTGACCAACACACCCGGCCTGCTCGACCGTGACGGCAAGCTGCTGACAGACCTGGATATACCCACAGTCAAAGCACTGATTGCCGATGGCACCATCCACGGTGGCATGCTGCCTAAAATACGCTGCGCACTGGAGGCGGTTCAGGCCGGCGTGAGCCGATCACATATCGTGGATGGCCGGGTAAAACATGCGGTCATGCTGGAGCTGTTCACCGATGCCGGTATGGGCTCCCTGATCCGGCGGCAGTAATGGATAAAAAAACTCCACGCAAACAGCAGATCCTTGAAGCACTGGCAGCCGAGCTGGAGAACAGCCCGGGGGAGCGCATCACCACAGCCGCCCTTGCCCGCGCCGTGGGAGTATCAGAGGCCGCTCTCTACCGCCACTTTGCCAGCAAGGCCAAGATGTTCGAAGGGCTGATCGCATTTGCAGAAGAGAGCATATTCACCCGCATCAACCAGATCATCGAGACCGAGCCGAACACCCGCCTGCGATGCGGCCGCATCCTCTATCTGTTACTCACCTTTGCCGACCGCAACCCGGGGATTACACGCGTACTGCTGGGGGATGCACTGGTGGGGGAGAGGGAGCGCCTGCACACACGGGTAGAACAGTTCTTTGCCCGGGTAGAGACCCAATTCCGGCAGATCCTGCGCGAGTCACGCCTGCGCGATGATACAGGCATCTCATCCAGCCCCGAGGTGGGTGCCGGGCTGATGCTGGCGCTGATAGAGGGGCGTTTACAGCAGTTTCTCCGCACCCGTTTTAAAGTCTCACCTACCGATCATTGGGAAGCGCAGTGGAAGGTGTTGGAGGCGGGGCTGTTTATCGCCCGGCCTCAGGCTCTGAACAACGGGTAGACGAGGTCGATCTCCTCCAGGGGTTTACCCGGCCCCTCCGGCGACAGCTGTGCACAGGCAGCAAGCTGCGTGGCTGATACACCACCCACCACCTGGTCTACTTCAGACAGCTTTACCCCCTGCCGCACCAGATAGGTGAGATAGCTCTGCCGGATGGATTCGGCGTTTATCCGCTCCGGGTCACAGAGTCCCGCATCTACCGCCAGTAGCGTGATCTTTGCCGCCAGCTCAGCCATAGGGATTGTCACAATCTCCAGCTCTTTATTTTCAACGAAGAGATCCAAAACCGACGGAGCCAGGGTGAGTATTCGCTCCTGATCTCCGGCCACCCGAAGCCTGCCGCCCTTGAAGTCAAAACAGTGCCGCTCTACCCTGGCCGCCTCTTCCAGTGTCAGCCCGCTCAGCAGCAGGGCAATCAGCTGTTGGCCGATGAGGTCTGATGACTCAAATAGCTGCTGGATCTCCTCTCCGTCCAACTCGATGCCTGCCGGCTGTGGCAGTGCCGCATGCGCCTGCCCAGGGATAGCGATGGCTGGAGCCGACGGGGTTATGGCTGGCCGCTGCGGTTCGGTGTAGAGGTGCAGGTCCGCCAGGGTCTGAGGCTGCTGCTTTCTCTCCTTGCGCAAAAGAAATTCAACCAGCCAGACGGCAAACAGAGCCACCAGCAGAGAGAAACCCAAGGCGATAGCGGCATCACGCATATATTGCGGTCGCACCGGGTGAACGGGCAGTTGGGCATACTCCAGCACATTGACCTGCGGAAATTTCTGCCGGTTCTGCACCTCGATCTCCACTAAACGCTCCCCGGTGGTACGGTGGAGCTCCTCCAGACGGGCCAGATCCTCCTGCAGCGCCTCATGTTCGGCGAAACGTGCGGTAAAGAGGGTCGCCTTGCTTTTGTGCCCTCTCAGCTGAGCCTGCAACTCGGCTACCGACTGCCGTGCAATCGCCCATTTTTGCTCCACATCGGCCAGCACCGTATTCCGACCATACTCAACCTTCATTTTGATCTCTTGTTGAATATCCTGCAGCTGCTTGGGAATGGTCTTAAGGTTGGGATCGATAGCGATAAAGGTATCGGTATAACGGCGTTGCAGTGCCGTCAGCTTCTCCCTGAGCAGCTGAGCGCGGGTCTCCAGCGCCGTCAGACTTCTCTGCTCATCCTTAGGCACCACAGGCTTGCCCTTGGCAATGGCTTTATGAATGGTCTCCAGCGCCGCCTTCGCCTTTACCTCCTCTTCACTGGCGGTGTTGAGCGCCTGGGTCAGCCCCTTCAACCGGGCAAGCACCTGATTTTCATCGCGCCCCATGCTCAGGATGTCATGCTCCTGACGGAAGCTGTCCAGTTCGGCACGCCGGGCATCAACCTTGGCCGCCAGAGCCTGATGCTGCTCCTTCAGGGCCTGAGTGGTTGTCCCTGTGGCCTCTTTGATCTTCCGGGCGCGCACTTCAAGATAGACATTTACCCAGCTGTTCACCACAGCGGGCAGCGCCTCAGGTATCGGCCCTTCAGCACTTACATTGACAATATTGGTATCACTCAGCGAGTCAACAAACAGCATCCCCTGTAGCTGGGCAACGCTGTCGATGTGTCGAAAATGGTCTCCCTGCTTCAGTCTCTCCAGCACCTCTTGCAGTAGCGGCTGGCCCAGCAAAAGCTGGCGCTGGATGGCAACATGCTGGATATCTGCCACGGCACCCTGCTGATCCACCGCAGGCATGGCGACCGTTAACAGGGCGGCTGTGGTGCGATAGACTGCAGGTCGGGAGTAGGTATAAAAGAGCCCGGCGGCAGCACACAGGAGAAATACGATCAGGAATACCCAGAGACGCCGTGAGCTGCGCCCATGTGGGTCGCCCTGAGGAGCAGAGGCGGCCGATGGCCCCTGGATAACCTCAATGGTTGGGATCTGGTCAGGCATCGTATAACCCTAAAAAGAGCCGTTGAAACCTGCTGCTGTTTTCAGGATAAAGTAACACTTCTTCCATTCGCTTTCTCTCCTGTTTGAGCCATCTTACAACAACAGGGAGCCATCCCGGCAAGTGGTTTTCAAAAAGACCAGCGTTATGGAGCGGTACCCATCTCTTTTTGATACCGTCGTTCCATAAGCGCCCGGCGACGCTCTGACATGCTGGGACGTTTGCGCTCATCCCCCTCCCGTAACACAGACCGGCTTGCTCTACTTGCTGGCGCGCCCTCTTTTGCTTGCGGCCTGGTTCTGGAACCTGCCGGCGCCCTGCTTCGGGTCGCCCTGTCTGAGGTTCTGATGTCATCCAGGTGATAATATTTATAGCGCTGCAAGCTGTCGATACCATGGCAGTTTCTACAGATATTCCCTGAACTCCGAAATCGCAGAAAACTGTTTCTGTTGTTGCCTTCCACCTCTTTCCCCGGCCCTGTGCCCTTTCTGCTTGAGGTCCATTGATGCGGGTTATGGCAGGTTGGGCAGGCAATCAGCCCCGCATTGACCTTCTGCCCCTCTGCATTGTAGACCGGCGCATATTTGCTGCTGCCCGGACGGTGCAGCTCGGGGACGATTACCGATTGTGGATGAGAGAAGTCCTCCACAATCTTCTTCTCCCCTGCCTCGCCTTTTTGATGACAACTCAGGCAGATCCGCTCCTGATGCAGATTGCTCCCCTCCCCCTCTTCTCTTGCCCATAGCAGATAGCCTTCACCGATAGCGCCATGTGGGACATGGCACGGGCTACAGATTCCACTCTCTGCCACCGTCTGGTTCAGACCGTTTTTGGCATCGGGGTTGGTGATGGAGAGGTCATGATCCGTGCCCACGACATAGCCTTTGGTGGCATGACAGGTGACACACAACTTGGGGCCATCCAGATTCGATTTGCGCAGAAAGCTGTTGCCGGCATCGCCTTCTGTTTTTTTGCCTGGCCCTCTCTCCGGCTTTTCAGGATCCCAGCGATGCACGTTATGACAGGTTGAGCAGACCACATCACCGTTTATTGACTGCTCACCATCTTTCGTAAAGAGCGGCAGCTTCGCCTCCTCCTTCTCCTTCGGTTTTGCTTCATCCTTGCGTTTTTTTCTGTAGAATTTACGCGCCTCTTTACGCAGTGTAGGCCGCGCATCTGCAACCCGTTTCATGGGGTGGGACGGCTCGCCGATCACCTTTCTACTCGCCTCCTTGCGCCGGGCATGGCAGCCTGTACATAACGCCTGGTTCCGATTGCTGCCTGCGCCAACCCCTCGCGCCCACAGGCGGTTACCCCAGGCATTGTGCACCCGATGGCAGGCGCTACAGACGCCCGCCTCCGCTACCGTTTCATGGCTCAGGTTAACTGCATCCGGGGCGGTAATACGCAAATCATGATCGGTATCAACAACCAGTGCGTTATCTGTATGACAGGCGGAACAGAGGGTGGCATTCTCATCGTATGGCACCCGCAAAAAACTGTTGTTCCGGTCACCCTCCAGCCCTTTGCCACGAGACGCCCGCCCTTCGGTAGCCAGGGGATCCCACTGGTGCGCATTATGACAGGTGGGGCAAGAGACCATGCCGGCATGGTCATCCCGCCTGCCCTCTTTGTCGAACAGCGGCAGCTTGCCTTTGAACTCTGGCTGCATCTTGGGCTGCTTGCCCAGCGGATGGGAAATGGGACCAGTTGTCTTCTTTTCAGCCATTCCACCCTTTGCATGGCATGAGAGACAGAGCGCCTCATAGGGGTCTTGCGATTCGCGTGGTCGCATGGCCCAGAGCCGTTTGCCTTCGGCATTGTGCGGCACATGGCAGATGCCGCAGACGCCACTCTGCTCAACAGTTTGAGCCTGGTTGTTACGGGCTTTTGGAGAGGTCACATGCATATCATGCTTGCTGCCCAGCAGGGTCGACTTTTCAGCATGACAGGTGCGGCAGAGCTCACTCTCCGGCGAGGCGGGTTCTCTCAGAAAGCTGTTGCGGCCATCACCCTCTACCTTACGGCCACCACGCTCATTGCTCTCTGGGGCCCAACGATGAAGATCATGGCAGGTGCCGCAAGAGAGATTGCCACGAGCACTCTTTTTTCCAGCTGCTGTAAACAGCGGCAGATTGCCGCTCTCTTTTGGTTTGACCCCAATGGGGTGGCTCTCCTTGCCAGTTGTCTTGTCTGCGGCCATGCCCGTTTTGGCATGACATGAGGTACAGAGGCGTTCGATATACTCCTCGCCTGCACCCAGCGGCCTGTTCCAGAGCTTATCCGCCCTGGCATTATGTGGCGTATGGCATGCGCCGCAGACTCCGGACTCTCCTGCTGTCTGCTGCCGGGAATTTTTTTCATTCGGCGCGCTGATATTCAGATCGTGTTTGGTTTTTGCGATGCGCTTTTTGTCCTGATGACAGCTTTGGCAGAGGTCGCCATTGGGTGCGGCAATCCGGCGCAGGAAGCTGTTACTGCCATCGCCTGCGGCCTCTTTACTCCCCCTGTCATCTGATAGTACAGACCAGACATGGGGGTCGTGGCAAGAGGCGCAGGTCACATTACCATCGGCGCGCTTCTCGCTCTGCTTGCCATAGAGCGGGAGCTTGCCCACATCGATATTTCGGGAGGGGGGAACCTCTACCGGATGGCTGTGTGCGCCGGTCAGGGCATGTTCTGCCACCTTCTCTTTGTCGTGGCAGCTTTTGCAGAGATCCTCTATCGTCTCCCCGCTGATATCCCGCGCCCACATCTTTGGCCCCTGCCCTTTATGCATAAAATGGCAGGAGAAGCAGGGGCCGGCCTCTGCCGCACTCCGCCCTGCCGAGTTCTTCTCATCGGGGAAGCTGGCCGACAGGTCATGCTTGCTCTTCAGCAGCTTTTTCTTCGAGGTGTGACAGGTCAGGCAGAGTTTGCTCTGCTGGTTGCTCGATACCAGCAGGTGGTTATCCCGGGTGCCATTGTGCGGTGAGTGACAGGTACGGCAGTTGATGACCCGGCCTTCGCCCAACTGTGGTTTTTCACCGTTATCCCACCTCTCTGGCAGTTTTGCCTCTTCAATGATGTCCACATCCACCGGGTGCGAAAAGCGCCGCAGCTCATCCGTGCTTTGAATGTCGGGCGAGACACCGTGGCAGGTTTCGCACAGCGCGGAGTGGGTCACCCCCTGCTGGCTGTTTGGAATCACCAGAAAGTGATCGTTGGTGCTGCCATGCGGATTGTGGCAGCTTTCACAGATCACCGTGCGCTTTTTGCCGCTCTCGTCTCTGCCGGTCTTACCGCCAAAATCGAGGATCTTTTGCGGGAACTCATCAAACACAACATCGACCGGATGCTTGCCCGCTGCCACACCGTCATCCTTGTCACTGTGGCATTGACGGCACATGGATGAGTTGACATTGGGCACCCGCAGGAAGATGGTCGACCCCATATCAGTCGTTGAATCAACACCGTGTGCCGAGTGACAGGTTGCGCAGGTCAACTGCCCTTTTGAATTGAGTGGAAAGGTCTCTGGAATGGTGATCTTGCTGGAGGGGTCGGTTCCCTCTTTGTGGAGGTTGGTCTCCCACACTCGCAGGCGGGAGTCCATGATTGAACCATCGTGGCAGCTGTAGCACATCATCTCCTCAGCCACGACCTTCTCTTCCGTAAAATCGAGCAGGTAGTCTGCTGCATGGCTGCCATCAAAATCATCAACCCAGCGCAGATGGCACATGGCGCACTCTTTTGATGCATTGGGTTGCTTGTCTGAAGGAGCCGCAACAGCCGCCGTGGAGGCCAGCAGCAGGGGGAACAGCAGGAAAAACCCGATCAGTCTCAGCGGCTTCATGGTTTGATGCGGTAGACGCCAATACGGTTGGCAAACATCTCCACCACGTAGAGAAGACCTTTGTCATCGAAATAGAGCCGGGTCGGGGTGGTGAACTGTTTTACCTTGCCCCGGCCATCGCTGAGCACGGCCTGGAAGCGCCCTTTTTTGTCGAACATCTGAATGACGCCGAGGTAGGAGTCGCTGATAAATATCTGCCCCTTGGCGTTGACCGCCACCCCTTTGGGACGGAACAGCTCCCCCTTCTCGACGCCCCAACGGCCAATATCATGGCCAAGCTCAAAGCCATCTTTCTTCGGCAGGATGGTGCGTACTCTGGCGTTGATCACATCGACGACATAGAGCTTGCCGGCGGCGTCGATATAGAGGGAGAAGGGCCAGCGGAAGCCATCTTCCTTATGGCTCATCCCGCCCACTGTGTGGATGAATCTTCTCTCTTTCAGGCTATAGACGAGCACCTGGTGGTTTTCGTTATCCACCACATAGAGCAGCTGGCGCTGGTTGTCGATGGCAACATCGGTGGGGTCAGGTCGCTTCAGTTTCTCACTTTGAGGCAGTTTGATCTGATCGAGATGTTGACCATCCGGGCGGTAGATCTGGATACGGGCATTGCCGGAGTCGGCGATATACACATTATCGCTGGCATCGAGGGTCATGCCCAGCGGGCGGTTGAGTTCCGCTTTTGCGCTGCCACCCTGGCCAAAGCTGCGCTGGAATTCTCCCTCATAGCTGTAGATGACAACCCGGTTTGAGACCCCGTCCAATACCAGGATGCGATGGTCTGAGCTCATCCAGACATTGCTCGGGTGGCGCAGGCCAAGTTTGTCGCCACCTTCAATGACCCGAACCTGTTCGACCGGGAGCAGCTCACTGGCAGGGGCCGCAGCATTGATCTGTTGGACAGGGAGCCACAGAGCTGCCAACAGGATCAACCATGCACTCCGTTGGAGGCAGAGCCAGGAGGGGGCAGTAAAAAGTTGCATCATAGAGACTGTCTTACGGCAGTTGGAACTGTTTGATCTCCTTGGCATCATGGCAGCCAAGGCAGATCCCGGAGTTTGTCTGGCTGATCCTCAAAAGCTTGTGAGAGTCAGCACCCGCATCCGCTTCGCTGCGTCGCTGCACCCCAAGCTCATGCGGGTTATGGCAGGTGCCGCAGAAGATCTTGCCCGTGACCAGATCCAGCGGCAGGATGGCTCCCCCCTGGTTTGCCTCGATCCGGACTGACATCCCCTCATCGGGTCGTCCGGCATGGTACCTGGGGCTGCCATCTTTCTCATAACCAATCACACAGCCCACGGCATAGGCATCATCTGTGTGGCAGCGCAGGCAGAGCATGTCAAAATTATCAAATTTGAACTTAACATCTGCAATGCTTTTGGCATTTCGACGATCCGGCAGGATGGCATGGCAGTAGGTGCAGATGTCGGTGTTCAGCTCACCCTCATCATTGATCTGATCATGCGGGTTCATCTTTTTGTAGGCCGAGGGTTCATGGCAGTTGTAACAGAGATCGGTGCGTTTTTCGAAGGGCGCTCCGCGGTGAAACAGGAGGTTATCTTTTTTACGTCCAAACTCTTCGCTGAGGCACTGATAGGTCATATCATGACAGACAGCGCAGGTGATGCGGCCCTCATCATCCAGCCCGGAGAGAAACTCCTCTGGCATCTTGTCCAGCATCGTCTGCGGGGCAATCATGCCGCTGGCATGGATGTATTTATCTTTGGATATCTCGAAGTGGCAACGGTTGCAGAGCCTGTTTATATCATCACCATAACGCAGGTTTAACTGCTCGCCTCTCTCAGGAATATGTTCGTGGCATGAGAGGCACTTATCTTTGGTCGTGGACCAATGAGGATTGATCGTCAGATCCTCATCTGCCACCGCCAGGGTGGCCATTCCAAAGGTGAGCAGCAGCCCCAGCAAAAACCTCAGCACGTTGCTATTCATGATCTCTACCTCTGCCCCCACGCCATCAGATAGCCGTTCATGGTGCCGATGTAGAGTCGATCACCCACGATGGCCGGGGAGGAGTGGAACCCGTCATCTGGCAGTGTCTCCTGCCAGATAGGCTGGCCATTTTTCACATCAATTGCGGTCAGCTCACCATACTCATTGGCCACAAAGGCGATGCCGCCCTGGGTTACTGCCGGGGTTGAGCTGATGGGGGCGCGCAGATCCTGCGACCAGCGCAGCTTGCCCGTGGCGCTGTCAAACGAGCTCAGTACGCCATCTTTGGCACTCACCAGTACGCTATCCTGAAATGGGATGG
Organism: Candidatus Polarisedimenticolaceae bacterium; assembly: GCA_021648685.1. Classification (GTDB taxonomy): domain Bacteria; phylum Pseudomonadota; class Gammaproteobacteria; order Chromatiales; family Chromatiaceae; genus WFXD01. Next base: position 9,966 of record JAKISI010000002.1, on the reverse strand, counting down.
GTGAGGCATAGATCCACTCATCTACGGTTGCCTGCCAGTGGACTTTGCCACTCTTTGCATCCAGCGCATAGAGGTTGCGATCATAGCCACCAATATAGAGGGTGTTGCCGCTGAGCACAGGTGAAGCATAGTTGGCTGAGCGAGTCTTGAACTCCCATACAACCTCCCCGTTTTTGGCATCCAGTGCATAGACCTTGAAGGCCTTGCGCGTTACATAGACCAGCCCATGGCCCACGGCGGGAGAGGCGTAGATGCCTCGCGAGCTGGCGGGCTTTTCAGCCAGGGGGGTCGACCAGATAAAGCCGCCATCTTCTGCACTGATGGCGTAGATGCTCATATCATTCGAACCGAAGTAGAGCACGCCGTCCTTCAGCGTGGGGGAGTTGACGATTTTGCCCTGGGTCTTGTACTCCCAGATCAGTTTGCCCGTGGCGGCATCCAGGCAGTAGAGAGTGCCATCCTTGCTGCCAAAGTAGACCTTACCATTATCAACCGCAGCAGAGGATGATATCTCGTCGGCGGTTTCAAAGTTCCACACCGGTTCGCCTGTCTCTTGGTCTACGGCATAGAAGATACCCGAGAGCGAGCCAATAAAGACCTTGCCGGAAGCGACGGCAGGAGAGGCGTAGAGCAGATCCCCGACATCCAGCTCCCACAGCAGATCCAGTGGCGGTGCCAGGTTGGAGGCTGGCTGGGCATCGTGCTGCGGATTGAGCAGAAACATGGGCCAGGCAGCATCTTCCGCCATGACGCTGCTCAAAGGTAGAAGCAGCGCCAAAGAGAGCACTTTCAAAGTGTTAGCAATCTGGTTCATCATTATCTTCTTGGTGGTTAGAGGGAGGGTCGCAGCAAATTTTAGAGCGCGCTTGTACGCATAATATCCAAATCTGTCCATTGATTACACCCTCGTCACAGCCTGATTTTCAGGCTCGTCTTAAGAGCTGGCAAGTATAGCCTAAGCCTTGTAGGTGTTTATATGCCAAAACAGACACCCCACTATTCAAAATCAGGGTTTCTCCATTTTCTTGAGGGCGCCACAATCTCTTTTGGTGGTTTCTGCCGTGAAATATAGTCGACCACCGCCTTGGAGTCCTCCAGCGTGAAGTTCTCAATCCGAATCTGCATATCGGGGTGCGCATTGAGCCGCTCACCGGCTCTTATCCATTTAAACTGGCGCAGCATATAGCGATAGTGTTGCGCCTGGATACGCGGGAAAAACTTTTCATTATCACCTTCACCGTTGTCGCCATGGCAGCCAATGCACTTCTCCATGTAGAGATCCTGTCCACGCTCCAGATTCTTGCCCCGCCCCTTTCCGTTTGCCGGGGTCATGGGCAGTTTGGAGATGTAGTAGGAGAGGTCAGCCAGCGCCTGGGCATCGCCCAGCACCTCAGGCATCACAAAGTGCTGCATGGATGGATTCTCGCGGTTGTTTTCACGCATGTCCACAAGCTGCTTGATCAGGACGTTGTAGTGCTGGCCCGATATCTGTGGAAAAGAGCCGTCGCGCCGCCCCCAACCCTGTTTGTTGTGGCATTTTGCACAGATGCGGTAGTACTCCAGCCCACGGTTGTAGTTGGGTTTTAGTGTTAACGCACGCTCTTTTTCCCCATCTTCATGGTTCCACTCAAGGCTCCAGCTTGCTGTGGTGATCACAAGCCCCAGCAGCAGCGCAACGCCCCTATTGATCCAACACACGCTTATATAACCTCCATCAGGGAGACTCAATTTGAAAAACCAGGTGACACGCCGCCACGGACTAACCCCAGATACAAACCATTAATCGCGCAGTATACTACACCAAATCGGGGATATTTCTGGAGCCGGTCACTCAAACTCAAGAGCATCGCAAAAAATGAACGACCTACTGCATCAGCTACTCGGCATCGCTGTAACACTTATATCAACAGGCGTCTTTATCGTGCGCTATGACATACCCTCTACCGGCATCTCATTTGTCTATCTGGCATTTGGAACGGGATTTGTAGCCGCAGGCGTTGCTGTGGGCAAGATGATGCCGGTCAGCACCATCAGCCTGCTGCTGCTGGAGGAGTGGAATTTTAACCTCTCACTGATGGCCATTGGCTACTCTGCCATCTTCTCGGGGATCATCGGCATTGGCGTTGCACTCCGCAATCTCTTTCAACCTGAATCATGATTACAATCGAGTCTGCCTCACAAATAGCCGGGATAGTGGGCGCTATAACGCTGCTGTATGCATACGCCATGATTTCAAAAGGCAAACTCACCAACACCTCGGCTGCCTACCATATATACAACCTGGCAGGTGCATTTCTGGTTGGCATCAACACCCTGTTTATGGGCGCAATAGGTGCATTGATGCTTAATATTGCATGGATGATTATTGCGGTATGGCATCTGAAAAAAAGCACCCGGCAAAGAGCCGGGTAGCCGTGCATCAGCGTGCTTTTTTCTCCTTTTGCAGTCGGTAAAACCTCCCTGCAACTATTTTTCCATCTTCAAACCGGTCGGCATGGGCATCCATTGCATCACCCAGCTCCAGCAGCCTTTTTTCCGGGTGTGGATGCGTTTTAAACAGCAGTGAGACCGTGTTGTCATCTGCACTCAGATGGCCAATCTCCTGTAGCACGGAAGGCAGGGCATAGGCGTCGTAGCCTGCTCTTGCAGCCAATACCACACCGATACGATCCGCTTCATATTCGGCATTTTTATCCAGACCCCGCGCCAGAATTTCCGCGCCACTGCCGATCATCTTGCCAATCGCCTGGCCTTTTCCACCACCGCCCATCTTCTGCTGCAGAAGGCCACCACCGATGTCAATCAACTGCCCCTGCTTCAATATCTTCAGGTGGTGCTGTTTGATCACATGGCCAATCTCATGCGCCAGAACACCCGCCAGCTCGGCCTCATTGCGCAGTCTTTTATAGAGCCCTTTGGTGACTAAAATATAGCCACCCGGTGCTGCAAAGGCGTTGATGTCATCAGACTCAATCACCCCAAAATGCCATTTGAGGTCATTGCGGTCACTCTGCCTGGCCACCCAGGTGCCGACCTTATTGATATATTGCTGAAGCTGTTTGTCTTTTACCAGTGGCGATGCACCCAGCAGCCTTCCGGCAATCTCACGCCCAATAGCAATCTCTTCTTCTACCGGAGTTCCTCCCAACAGATCCATCAAACCCGGCTGTCTGCTCTGTTGCTGGCTGTCAGCTGGAGCACTCTCCGGCTGTTTTGTGACCTCTTTAATCAATCCGCCAAAATCAAAGGCCTGGGCAGATGCCGTTCCCATCACCAAAAACAGGGCTAAAAGTAATCGGGATTTCATGGTCTATCTCCTATCGCTCTGCTGCCGGGATAAATTCAAGCTCTTTTGCAACCAGCTTTTCTGCCTGGGCAAAGCGGGCTGCCTGTTGTCCGGAAACAGTAAATGATTCCAGCTTATCCATCTCACTGGCACTGAATTTCGCCTCTTTCAGCTCTGCTTCACTCAACCCTCTCACTCCGGTAGCAGAGACCACATTGCCGGTGCCAGAGCGGCCACTGGCCAGATCCAGCACCCCTTTTGCCTCGTTGCCTGATGTTGGTTTTTCAGCCGCTTTGCCTTTACGGATTTTGGACATCCTGACCCAACCCGTCTGGCCTGCTGCTTCAACCTTCAGCCAACCGCCTTTGCGCTTGATGATCTCTACCGAATCACCCGCCTTCAACTCAACCAGTGAGGCTGCATCCCGGTAGGGCTCCTCCATCAAGTCACTGGGGCGAATAATATGGCCGGGTTCGGCAAATAGCGGGGCTACAAATGCCAGCAGCAAAGCGCATGTTAACCATTGAATTGTTCTCATTTCATCTACTCCTTATATATAGCTTCATCACGGTACAAGGCATGAACGGCTTGATGAACCAGCCTGCGCCACACCGCTATTCGTCCGCGCTCATCACCATACGGCATGGCTCCCTGGCTGTATCCCAGTGGCGGCATGGTGCCACAAACCATGGTTGTCTCCTCCTTGACCATCTCCAGCAGCAGCTCTGTTGCCATCTGTTTTGACGATGTTTGCTCCCTGACTTCACTATCAACGTAATAGATCAGCAACAGGTCACCATAGGCGCGCCCAACCCCCGCTGGTTTGTCGGGAAATGGCTCAATGGTAAAGCCCTCTTTTCTGGCATTAAGCCGCCGCTTCAGCCCCGTGATCACTTTGCTTTCCGATAGCACACCCTCTTTGCCAAGCAAGACCACCACCAGAGTGTTTTGCCACCCCTTGGCATCACTCTCCAGTGTCAACCAGACACGACGCTCAGCCAGCGCCACCTCGGCATAGGCGTAGACCCGCGCCAGCGTAAAGTAGATAAAGCCCGCTGTTATCGGTGCGGTCAGGTCAATAAAATAGGTAGAGAGATTCAGGCTGGCGTATGAAACCGCCACCAGGCCCACCTGAGAGCCGGCAAAGACACCATCAATCAGGCTGCGTTTGATACCGGTCAGGAAGGCCAACGCCACCAGCCAGATAAGGCTTAGCGCCACACCCGCATAAATCCAGGGACTGGAAAGCGGGGTGATCCAATCGCCATTTTTAAGGTTATCGACTGCCGTGGCCAGTACCTCCACGCCCGGATGAATGCGCTCCATAGGGGTGGGTTTGGTATCAAACAGGCTGGGGGCACTGGAGCCGATAATCACCACTTTACCCGCAAACTCATCCTGCGGGCGCTGCCGCTCCCGGCTGAGGTAATCTTCATAAACGGTGCTGAAGCGAACCGTGTTGAAGACTCCCAGCCGGCCACGCCAGTTCAGCAGCACATCCTGCTCATCCGGCACTTCCCAGCCAAGCACCTCCGCCACCCTGGCAGGAAGAGAGGGTATGCGCCAGCCAAAATGCGGCCGGTAGAGTGCATACTGGCGCACGATGCCGTCGCTGTCCGGGTAGATGTTGTTGGTGCCCATCCGCCCGCTTGCCACCACTGCCGGAAAATGAGGGAGAATAACGGCCAGCCCTCGATCCTGCTGTGGCTCCCCAGGGATGCGCCCCATGCCAGGGATCATCGCCGGTGTTACCTGGCTCAGCTCATCATTCTGTGGGTTGAGCCGGAGCATCGGGAAGAAGGTGTTGGTTGTGGTCTCAGCGACCTCATTAAAGTAGTCATCTGACTCTTTGTTGTAGACATCCGGGTCACTGAACAGGATATCGAAGATGATGGCCTTGGGCTGCTGCTCCTCCAGATTCTCTACAAATTCAGCAAAGATCTGCCGGGGCCAGGGCCAGCGGCCATAATCCTCGGCCATCGCCTCCAGACTTCCCTCATCAATATCCACAATGACAATATCCGGGTCTGCCTGGGGATAGACAATCCGGTTTTTCATCATGATATCGAAGGTGCGGTGCTGCATGCCTGCAACAAGATGGAAGCTGGTGGCATCCAGCACCACCAGAACGCTGCAAAAAAAAGCCAGATAGAGGTAGAACCGCCCCTTCGAGCGGTAGACAAAATGATATCCCAGCTGGATTAACCGATTAATGGACCGCAACGACATAAGGCCTCCCTGTTTTCCCTTGAGTTCAGCTACAGATGGCTGTTTTTTACAGTAAACCTAAATGACTAAAACTCATCCGTTGGCGGAGCAACCCGCATCACCTCCTCTACAGAGGTCTGCCCGGCGTAGACCTTTCTCGCGCCACTGATGCGCAACGGTTCCATACCCTGTTTCAGCCCCTGCTTGCGAATCTTTTCAATGGTGCAATCCACATCAATCAGCGCACGCGCCTCGTGTGTCATACGCAGTATCTCATAGACGCCCATGCGCCCCATGTAGCCTGTTTTGCGACACTCCACACACCCCACGGGGCGATAGACCTTGGGCGGCAGCGCCAGCTTCCAGGGGCGGGTCAATGCCGTCCATGCATCACTGGCATCTTCCGTCTCTGCCTTGCAGTGAGGGCAGAGGGTGCGTAGCAGACGCTGTGCTACCACGCCGATAACCGTGGATCGGATCAGATAGGGGGCAACGCCAATATCCATCAGCCGCGTCACGGCAGATGAGGCATCGTTGGTATGCAGCGTCGAGAGTACCAGATGCCCGGTCAATGCCGCCTGAATGGCCATCTGGGCGGTCTCCAGATCACGAATCTCACCCACCATGACAATATCCGGATCCTGTCGCATCAGGGTGCGCACACCCGCCGCAAAATCCAAACCGATGGCGGGGAGCACCTGCATCTGATTGAATGCAGGCTCCACCATCTCAATCGGGTCTTCAATGGTGCAGAGGTTGATCTCAGGCTGCGCCAGCTGCTTGAGGGTGGAGTAGAGGGTGGTGGTTTTGCCCGACCCGGTGGGGCCAGTCACCAGGATGATACCATGGGTGTGCTCCGTCATCTCCTTCCAGTGCTTGGCATCTGATTTAGAGAAGCCCAGCTCTGACAGGCTGCGCACCAGAACCTGCGGATCGAAGATGCGCATCACCATCTTTTCACCGAAGGCTGTGGGCATGGTGGAGAGGCGCAGTTCCACCTCCTGACCGCTCGGGGTTTTTGTCTTGACCCGGCCATCTTGTGGGCGACGTTTATCGACTACATCCATCCGCCCCAGTGCCTTGATGCGGCTGACCACCGCCATCATGATGGTTGCCGGCATCTCGTAGACGGTGTGCAAAACGCCATCTATGCGGAAGCGGATATTCGCCGTCTCCCGGCGCGGTTCCAGATGGATGTCGCTGGCTCGCTGGTCAAATGCATACTGCAACAACCAGTCCACAATGCTGACGATATGCCGATCATTGGCATCCAGTTTGCCAGAGCGGCCCAACTCAACCAGCGCCTCAACGGCATCAATCGAGGTGCCAAAGCCGGTGTCGATCTTTTTGGCTCGGCGCATCGACTGGCTAAGACCAAAAAACTCCTCAATATATCGGGCAATATCCAGCGGGTTAGCGACGATCCGCTCAATGTCCCGACCCAGCACATGGCTCAGCTCCTGCTCCCATTCGCGTATGTAGGGTTCAGCCGTTGCAAACAGTGCCTTATCCTCATCCACATGCACAGGGAGAATCCGGAAGCGTGCCGCATAGGCTTTGGATACGATGGTGCCAACAGAATCCACATCAATCTTCAAGGGATCGATACGCAGGTAGGGCAGGCCAACATGATCCGCCAGCCACTCGGTCAGCCGCTCTATCGTCAGTTCCGCATGGGGCGGTGCTGACGATTTAAGGTGTCGTCCGGCTAACCAGACCAGCGGGTGAATCGGAACCTTGTCACCACCGATACTCTCATGCAGTCGCTGGACATTGTCTGCCTCTTCATGCGATAGCAGGCCACTTTTAACCAAAGCGGGTAACAGCTCTTTGACATCCAGTTTTCGGTCAACGGTCTCTACAAAATTATTATCTTTTGTCATTGAATTGCGCACGCATGCAGGCCTCCTGCTTCAACGCTACTCCTTCTCTGAGCGTTCAATAAAATTCTCAATCGATTCCGCCGAAATGATGCCGACCTCTCGAGCCGCAACCTCACCTTTCGGGTTGACCAAAAAAGAGGTTGGCATGCCATATACCATGCCAAAAGGGGTGTTGGCAGCCGTCTTCACTTGAGCAATGGGGTAAGTGACCGCATGTTTCTTTACAAAGCGGCGCAGCTTGTCCAGCTTGATATTCTCCATATTCAGACCCAGCACCACCGCTTTATCATCCTTATGTTTGTTATGGAATGCCTCAAGCTCAGGGAGTTCTTTTATACAGGGTGCGCACCAGGTTGCCCAATAGTTCACCAACACCCACTTACCACGGTAATCACTTAAATGAAGTGTCTTTCCATCAATATCGACAGCACTGAATTTGACTGGCTCTGCCTGAGCCAATGTCTGCAACGACAAAAGGCCAGCAGCCACCCATACAGCCATAAATTTAACAGGTCTCACTACCCCTCCGACAAACACGCATAAAGTATAGTCTGCATTTTGCGTATATAATTCGCCAAATACAATCGTTTACGTCAAATAGCATCCGACCCCGGATGCTGTCTTCGAGGGTATGACATTCAGCACAGCCGAACGTGCCCCAAGGCATTTGATAAAACAGAACCTGCTTGCAGGCAACCATTTGGACCCCGTGATGAGAGACCAGACAAAACAACAAGGCTCATCGGCCCCGCTACGGCTGACTGTGCCGGCTCAAGATGCCATTGAAAGTCCAAATGTTGAAACAGATCCATCCAGACTGTTCGAGTGGATCAATCATCTGCCGCATGCCAACCCATTATCCGCAGCCGCTGCACTGTATGAGTCGATCTATCAACTCAATCGGTTTCCGGGCACGCTGAACCATCGCCATGCATTGGTGAACTGTTATCAGCAACCCTTTGATCTCATCTATCAGGCAGCACAGCAAACTACCCAGCAAAAAGGGACTCAAAACAGGGCAAAGAGAACCGACATCATCCCAATCACCATAAAGATCGCCATTGAGCTGGCCTACAGCTACAAGCTCATCATCAACGGGCATCTTCAACGTAACAACATACATAAACATCAACAGCCATTTGGCCATGCCATCTATTCCGCCATGAAGGCCATTATGCTGGAGTTGATGCTGGAATATTCAAGCCTGATACCTGATTCAAAAAAAGCATGGCGTGAGCTGTTTCAACTCTACACCCTGGCTGAACGATATAATCTGGAGCAGACACCGATAGAGGAGGGCCTCTCTATTGACCTGCTGTTCAAGCGCATCCTGCTCATTGCCATCATCGACCCCTATCGTCTTCCAAAAGGAGAGGTCTGGTTCTGCTACCACTACCTCACGCATTGGGCTATCAAGTCCGAGCTGCACAGACCGACCACAGTGCCTGACAATATCACCGGGCTGTTTCTGGTGGATCTGCAAGCCATGCATCCACCAAAGCCACCCGAACCCAATGCCAAATTACATCCGGGGCATCATCTGTTGCTGCATGTCAATGCACTCAACCTGATCATCCATCAGCAACGAAAGCAGTTACTGGCCGATGAGGGCACCGAGATAAAAGGCACTGAAGAGCTATCCAAAGGACAGGCAGGCCAGATGTTTCGCCACATGCTGCTTGCATGGCATGTCCGCCCCACCCGCCGAAATGAGCGACTCGAAAAATACGGGGCATGCCCCGTCACCTATGGCCTGAGCGCCATCAACCACTTCCTTAAGAGGGGCCAGCTCACACCAGAGGATGAGAGCTGCATAAAAGACCCGGCAGAGGAAGATGTGCTAACGCTTGGGGAGCCGGCAGCATTCTGTCGGGGAAACCAGCGCTTTCAGATATCTTCATGGCGTATATTTAACAAAAGCAGAAGCGGCATTGGCATTATTGTGCCACCTCCATTCCCTAAAGAGGTACAGGTTGGTCAGTTGATTATGATTGAACTTGATGCCAACCAGGGTGAAAAAGAGTTAAAAACGGGGGTTATTCGCCGCATGATCCAGCGGGACGCCAATACCCTGGAGATTGGCATACAGTTTTTGCCCGGCAAAATAGCACCCATCTCGGTTCGCCCCCATTTTTATGACCAGGAGTTCACAGCTGACTTCCAGCACGGAATACTGGTGGATCGAGGATCAAAAGCACCGCAAGCCCTTATAGCACCACAGGGTATATATAAGCCGCAACGCGAGCTGGTGCTGGATAACAATGATTTTATTCAACGCATCATATCGAATGAGATCATAGAGACCGGCCCCATTTTTGACTGCTTTGACTACCATGAAATAGCACCCAATCCAACATAGCCCTCACCGGCAAACTGGATAAAGATCCTCACTATGCATGGAAAAATCTATCGCCAGGTATTAAACTTGCTGGCCGTGTCATAATTCACACCCATGTATGCCCTGTAAACTCTTTATTAAAACCTTTGGCTGTCAGATGAATGAGTATGATTCCGCAAAGATTGCGGATCTTCTGCGCGCCTCTCACAACCTCGAATTAACGCAAATCGCAGAAGATGCGGATGTTTTGC
>JAKISI010000036.1 GCA_021648685.1 Candidatus Polarisedimenticolaceae bacterium | reverse complement strand
GAGCCGCATCAGAAGGTGATTTATGAACGCCTTGGGTATCTCTTCGCAACCTGGCTCCGTTCAAAAAAACAGCGGCCTGATCTTCCAAAAAACAAAATAGTTAAATTTGTAGTGCCATAAGAGGCGCCGCGTGCAGGCTAACCGTCTGTTTTTTAAAATATTATTGTCAGTGAAATCGGAAGATGGGTTAAGGAGACAGCTGGAAATGCGTGATTTCTATGTGGGCCTGGAAAAAGATTTTTCCAGGAGATCGCCCCATCTACGCTGGCCAGAGGCCACTAATGCCTGCAATCCCCTGGGCACCATAGCCTTGTGCTTCATCAAGCATCTCCCGCCGCATCCCACCCAATGCATAGACCGGCAGCCTTGCCATTTCAACCCAGGCTCCAAATTGTCGCCAGCCTAGTGGCTGCGCATCCGGGTGGCTGGCTGTAGGCAGCACCGGAGAGAGCACTGCAAAATCCAGCTCCAGAGCGGCAGCTCTGGCTAGATCATCAGCACTATGGCAGGAGACCCCAATCCAATAGTTGCGATCCAGTGGCCGCTCATCGAGATCAGCGAGCTGCTTGCTGGTCAAGTGAACGCCATCAGCACCCAACGGCTCAACCCAATCTGGTGCCGCATTAAGCAGCAGGCGCGCGCCATGCTCTCTACACAGCTTGAGTGCGGCCTCAGCCAGCGAGCCATATTCCGATGGAGTCAGTGATTTAGCCCGCAGCTGAACCAGCTTCACCCCTTTTACCAGAGAGTGCTCCATGCGCAGCAGAAACGCGCTCCTGTCCAGCGGGTCTGCCCCTGTAATCAGGTAGCAATCAGGAAGGTTAACAGCGGTGACAATGGGGCGATCCGCAGGCAAAAGAGGATAGTTTCCAAGCTGCTCTGGAGCAAGCCAGCGTAGCAGCTGTCCCTCACGCCCCTCGGGGCAACCTGTAAATCGCGTTACGCGATGAACATCCAGCAACACCACCCGGTCAGGGTAGTGGTGGGTTATGCGGATCAGTGGTGCATGCGCCTTTACCCGCAACCCAAGCTCTTCATAAATCTCTCGTTTTAGCGCCTGACCAACCGACTCACCCGACTCCAGTTTGCCGCCAGGAAACTCCCACAACCCACCTTGGTGCAGGTGTGCCGGTCGCTTGCTGATCAGTATCTGACCGGCGGCATTTTGAATTACGGCTACGGCAACATGAATAGGTCTGTTTATGGTCTCTCCCAAGCTCTCTGCTGTAGCAGAAAATCTCATATTTTCTGCTATATTTCTATAGACAAAAATGACGCTTATTTTGCAATAACAACCTGTAGAGCCATGTCCATAAACCGACACAAAATAACACGCTTCAAGGCATTTGCCATTCACATCGGGATCAGCAGCGCCATCTTTCTTTGTCTGTTGGTACTGCTTCTCGGCTACTGGTACAAAACACCTTTCTTTGATCTTGAGGATGGCCCAAGAGCCATTCAGATTATCCTGTTTGTTGACCTGGTGCTTGGGCCGCTGCTCACTCTGGTTATCTTCAAACCAGGCAAGCCGGGGCTAAAATTTGATCTCTCGCTCATTGCCATTTTCCAGCTCTCTGCGTTGATTTACGGTATATGGATGGTTCAATTGGCTCGCCCTGTTGCCGTTATACATGCCTATGATTCTCTATATATCGTCAGCAAAAACACCATGATAAATAGTGATATTCCAGAACCTGTTGCTAATAAAATCATTGGGCTGGAGCCAACATACCTCTATGTTAACCTCCCTAAAGAGCGAGAATCTTTTAACACCATAATTGCCAGCTCCTTTAGAGAAAAGCGGCCAATCCAGCTACTCTATAAATACTATGAGCCGTTAAAACTTACCGACGTTGAAAAGCTGTCCGCCATCGCTATTGATATCAGAAAATACACTGCAAAAAATGAGGAGTGGTCCGCTAAGCTGGATGCCTTTCTAGAGAGATATAAACGCTCATTGGACAACACGCTGTTCGCTCCTGTTCGCGCAAGGCGTGGGCAGTACTTTTTGGTTATTGATACAGCTAAAGGCGAAATCATTGACTACCTGGAGATCCCCTATATCCCCGGCATGGGTATAGAGGCTCGGGTGGTTCCATACGACAAGCTGCTCAGTGATTTACCTTAGGTACGATACTCGGCATTAATCCGCACATAATCACAGGAGAGGTCGCAGGTCAGCACTTTAGCATCTGCCTCTCCCCGACCCAATGCAACCCGGATGGAGAACTCCGGCCGGCTCATTACTGCCTGCCCAGCCTCCTCCGTGTACTCCTCAGCACGCGCACCGCTACGCACAATACAGGTGTCGTCCAGCCAGATGGCCACATTTTTAATATCCAGATCCTCTATCCCGGCGCGCCCCACTGCTGCCAGGATGCGCCCCCAATTGGGATCAGAGGCAAACAGTGCTGTCTTGACCAAAGGAGAGTGGGCAATGGTATAAGCGACCTCCTTTGCCTCTGCCTGGCTCTCCGCCCCCTCCACCAGAACCTCTACCAGCTTTGTTGCGCCTTCACCATCGCGTACGATGGCTCGCGCCAGATCCATGCAGACCTCCGCCACCGCTGTGCAAAATCTCTGATATGCAACGCTCTTCACATCCGAAATTGGCGCAGTGGGGCTCATGCCGCTGGCGACCAGTACGCAGGCATCATTGGTCGATGTGTCACCATCAACGGTAATGGCATTGAAAGAGGGTTCAACCGCTTGCTGCAGACACTCACGCAAGAGCTTCGGGGGGATGATTGCATCCGTTGCAATGAAGGCCAGCATCGTGGCCATATCAGGTCGGATCATGCCAGAACCTTTGGCCATGCCGGTAACCGTGGTAGGCATCCCATCGATCAGAAATTCGCGCGATGCCAGTTTCGGTACCGTATCCGTTGTCATGATGGCATTGGCAGCGGTGACCCAGCCATCTTCTGTCAGACTATGAATAGCCTGTGGTAACGCCTCAACCAGGCGGGAGACCGGCAACGGTTCGCCAATGACCCCTGTAGAAAAAGGCAGTACCTGTGATGGCTGGCAGTCAACCACCTCGGCCAGCCCTTCGCAACATGCCTCGGCATCGTCTATCCCTTGATCCCCTCTGCCGGCATTGGCATTGCCTGAGTTTATCAACAGGTAGTGAGGGGGTCTGAGCCCCAGGTTTCTGCGTGCTACCACTACGGGTGCCGCGCAAAATGCATTACGGGTAAATACCGCTGCAGAGGTGGTTCCCAGCGGCAGTTCAATCACAACCAGATCGTTACGATCCGGATATTTGATGCCTGCGGCAGCACTGCCCAGACGGATACCCGTAACCGGGGCGAAATCTCTGTTTTTGATGCTCATTACACTATCAGCCACTCTGTTTTTTATGAGATGCGCCCATGGCACTGTTTATATTTCTTGCCAGAACCACAGGGGCAGGGTTCATTTCGCCCCACTTTTCGCCCATCACGCACATACGGTTGCTCTGCTTCGCCTTCTGGCGGCTGTGCTTCACCCTCCTCTTCGCCGCCATACCCCGATAACTCATCATGCCGATATTGCATCTCATTGCTATACTGCTCATGGGCTGGGATATTCATATCCTCCTCCGCACGAACCCTGACCTTTGAAAGCGCCTCGATCACGTCCTTCTTGATGCTCTCCAGCATGACGGAGAACATCTCAAACGCCTCACGCTTGTACTCCTGCTTGGGGTTTTTCTGGGCATAGCCACGCAGGTGTATGCCCTGGCGCAGGTAGTCCATTGCCGCAAGGTGCTCTTTCCAATGGCTGTCCAGTGTCTGCAGCATGATCGCTTTTTCATACTGTCGTATCGCCTCGCTGCCTGCCAGCGACTCCATCTCGGCATACTGAGCCTCAAGCTCGCTGATGATCCGCGCACGCAGACCGGCCTCATCCAGATCGTCATCCTCATCCAGCCACTGCTGAATAGGGTAGGAGACGGCAAAGTGTTTCTCCAGCGCCTCGGTCAATCCCGGTACATCCCACTGTTCATCCAAGCTGTCAGGTGGGATATAGATACCAACCAGGTCATTCACCACATCGTGCCGAAGATCCTGGATGGTTTCAGAGATGTCATCCGCATCCATCAGCTCATCGCGCTGTTGATAGACCACCTTGCGCTGATCGTTGGCCACGTCATCGTATTCCAGCAGCTGCTTGCGGATATCGAAGTTGCGCCCCTCTACCTTCTTCTGCGCATTGGCAATCGCCTTGGTGACCCAGGGGTGTTCGATTGCCTCACCTTCATCCATGCCCAGTTTCTGCATGATGGATGAGACCCGCTCTGAGGCAAAGATGCGCATCAGATTATCTTCCAGTGAAAGATAAAAACGCGAGGAGCCTGCGTCACCCTGGCGGCCAGAGCGCCCTCGCAGCTGGTTGTCGATACGTCTGGACTCGTTGCGCTCGGTGCAGATAACACGCAGGCCGCCGGCATCCAGCACCTGTTGGTGCGTCTCTTCCCATTTTTTACGGATCGCCTCTACGGCTTCAGGGGTTGCCTTACCCCCCAGCGCCTCAATCTCCACATCAGGATTGCCGCCCAGCACAATGTCAGTGCCACGCCCCGCCATATTGGTCGCGATGGTGACCCTGCCCGGCAACCCGGCTTCTGCCACGATCCCAGCCTCGCGCTCATGCTGTTTGGCATTGAGTACCTGGTGATCAATCTTTTTATCCGTCAGCAGCTTGGAGACCAGCTCTGATGTCTCGATAGAGGCGGTGCCTACCAGCACGGGTTGACCACGTTTTACGCAGTCCTCAACATCTTCGATGATGGCCGCATACTTCTCATCCGCCGTGAGGTAGATCAGATCCCCCATATCATCCCGCTTCATCGGAAGATTGGTGGGGATCACGACCACTTCCAATCCATAGGTCTGCTGAAACTCAAAGGCCTCGGTATCGGCCGTGCCGGTCATGCCAGAGAGCTTTTCATACAGCCGAAAGTAGTTCTGGAAGGTGATGGAGGCCAGTGTCTGATTCTCCTTTTGGATCTTCACCCCCTCTTTGGCCTCAATCGCCTGATGCAATCCATCGGACCAGCGACGGCCAGGCATGGTGCGACCGGTAAACTCATCGACAATGACAACCTCGTCATTGGTGACGATATAGTCCACATTTTTATGGAACAGTACATGCGCACGCAGAGCGGCATTTACATGGTGCATCAGGCTGATGTTATTGGAGTCGTAGAGGCTCTCACCTTCAGCCAGCAGACCCATCTCCTCCAGCATCTTTTCAACCTTCTCATGACCGGCATCACTCAGGTAGGCCTGGCGTGACTTCTCATCGACGGAGTAGTCACCCGGCCCAAAGTCGGGGCGACCCTCCTCATCCACAAGCGGCTCCTGCCGGGTCAGTTGGGGGATGAAGGAGTTCATGCTCTTGTAGAGTTCAGAGCCACCCTCGGTTGGCCCGGAGATGATCAGCGGGGTGCGCGCCTCATCAATCAGGATAGAGTCGACCTCATCCACCACCGCAAAGGCGCGCCGGTTCTGCTGCACCCGCTGACCGGCCTCGAAGGCCATGTTGTCGCGCAGGTAGTCAAACCCATATTCGTTATTTGTGCCGTAGGTTATATCCGCGCTGTAGGCCTCGCGTCGGGTTGCATTGCGCAGGTGCCGGTAGCCAGAGGTGGAGCCATCGCACTCCGGGTCAAACAGGTAGGAGCTGGTATCTGGCCCTTCACCACCCGAGCCATTGATGATGCCGACGCTCAACCCCAGAAAATGGTAGAGACGCCCCATCCACTCTGCATCACGACGCGCCAGATAGTCATTGACGGTGATAACATGCACCCCTTTGTTCGGCAAGGCGTTCAGGTAGACTGCAAGCGTTGCCACCAGGGTCTTGCCCTCGCCGGTACGCATCTCGGCAATCTTGCCTTGATGCAGCACCATGCCACCGATCATCTGCACATCAAAATGGCGCATCCCCAAGGCGCGCACACCTGCTTCCCGTACCGTGGCAAATGCCTCAAAGAGCAGATCATCCAATGTTTCACCCTGCTCCAGGCGCTCGCGAAACTCGGTTGTCTTTGCCTGCAACTCCTCATCCGACAAGGCCTGGAGGGCTGGCTCCAGTTCATTGATCTTGCCCACCGACTTTGACATGCGCTTAACCAGGCGATCATTCCGACTACCAAAGATTTTACTGAGAAGTTTGCTAACCATGTATGCTGAATCCGTAGGCGTTATTCAAAAACGGTGGAAAAGGGAGTGGGGATAATACCGCAAAACCGGCCAGCTTGCTCTCAACCGACGGTACAACAACGAAGTGATGGACAGCGGCGCTAGCCAGAACGCTTTTTTAGGTTTGCGGTTTTAGCTGCCGACTTGCGCAGATACTTCCAGGGATTAACCTTTTTGCCATCCTGCAAGACTTCAAAGTGGACATGCGGCCCGGTGGATCGGCCGGTCGAACCCATTTTTGCAATAACCTGCGCTTTGGCAACCCGATCGCCCGGCTTTACCAATATCTCACCATTATGAGCATAGCGGGTGGTATAACCATTGCCGTGGTTGATCTCGACCAGATAGCCATAACCACTCTGCTTGCCGGCTTTTGAGACCATACCGGCGGCCACCGAAAAGACATCAGCCCCCTTCTTGCCGGCAAAATCAACCCCGTAATGGAAGGCCTTTTTTCCGGTAAAGGGGTCTTTGCGGTAACCAAAGTGGGAGGAGATCCAGCCTTTCTTGATAGGTCTGCCAGCAGGGTAGATCTCCTGTTGCAGCCTGCGGTTCATGATCAGCTCTTCCATGAAATTGAGCTTGTGCTCACGATCATCGATGAGCTGCGACATCCGCTGCAGATCCGTCAGCAACTCGTCCAGCGCCAGCGATTCAGAAGTGCTTGAGGCATCCAGGCCGCCAATGGGAGGGGCAGCCGAAAAGTTAAACTCATCCTCATCCAGCATGCCAACCTTGGTCAAACGCTCGCCAAGGGCATCCAGACGCATGATGTGGGACTGCATCTGTCCCAGTCGCAACGCCAGTGCATCCAGATGTTGTTGTGTCTGCTCACGCGCCTCGGCAATGGCACTTCGCTGATCGGCCAATGCGGCCTGCAACATAAGATCGGCAGGATCAACCACCGCTGCCGCTTCCGCATGCTGCTGGCCCATTTTGTATCCTGCCCAGCCAATGCCAGCAGAGACCACGCCAAGCAACAGCAGCAAGCCACTCATCACCAGACCCAGACTCAGTTTTACAGTGCCTGTCCGGTTACGAAATCCGGTAAATAGTATGAAGTTCATTTATAGTACCTGCATATATTTTAGCTCTGCCAACTCCATATTATGGCCAAACCACGTACCGTCCATCAACTGCTGCACTCCGGCTCCGCGCTCCGGGAGCTGCGCCACTGTCTGAGCGCGCAGGAGAAGCTGCTTACACTAACCCGCAGCCTGCTGCCTGCACCGCTGGATCAGCACTGTCTCTCAGCACAGCAACGTTGCAGCCATCTTATTATCCATACCGGCTCCTCCGCATGGGCCAGTCGTCTGCGCTATTTCTCGCGCGATCTCCGTGCAAAGCTGCGGAGCAAGGGGGTGGTGGTACAAAAGATTGAGGTACGGGTATTCATTAGCAACCCATCCACAAAGCGCCCAGCACGCCACATTCACCGCCTCTCACAGGATAATGCAGAACTGATTGAGGCCACTGCTGATGAGATCCAGGATGCCAATCTGCGCGCCGCCCTGAAAAGACTTAGCCAACATAGGACGGTTTAAACAAATATAGACTGCCCCGCAAGACGAATCTGCGCCTCTGTTCTCAGTTACACCGATCACAAAGAGAGGTCAGGTTTTACGTGGCATGCACCGGCTTCATGTAGGAGATAGGCACATTGCCCTCTTCCGTGAAGGTGACCTCTTCCCAGGCGTTCTTATCCGCCAGCAGTGTCTGCAGCAGCCTGTTATTCAAAGCATGTCCGGATTTACAGCCGCTGAATGAGCCGATGAGGCTGTGCCCCAGCAGGTAGAGGTCGCCAATGGCATCGAGGATTTTATGCTTTACGAACTCATCCTCGTAGCGCAGCCCATCTTCATTCAGGATGCGATAGTCGTCCACCACAATGGCATTGTCCAGGGTGCCACCCAGCGCCAGCTGGCGCTCGCGCAGTGCTTCGATGTCACGCAGAAAACCAAAGGTTCTTGCGCGACTCACCTCTTTAACAAAGGAGGTGGAGGAGAAATCTATTGATGCGCAGCGGGTGCTCTCAGTGAAGGCAGGGTGATCAAAATCAATGGTGAAGGAGACCTTGAAGCCATCAAATGGCTCGAAGCTGGCTCGCTTGTCACCCTCTTCCACCACCACACGCCGCTTGATCCGGACAAACTTTTTCGCGGCCTTCTGCTCTTCAACCCCAGCGGATTGGATCAGAAAGACAAATGGCCCGGCACTGCCATCCATGATCGGCACCTCAGGCGCACTCACATCGACATAGGCATTGTCAATGCCCAGACCGGCAAAGGCCGACAGCAGATGCTCGATGGTGGAGATTTTGACCCCATCCTTCTCCAGCGAGGTAGAGAGCTGGGTATCCCCCACATTTTCAGGGCAGGCACGTATCTCAACCTGCTTTGCCAGATCCACACGCTTAAAGACGATTCCGGTATCAACCGCAGCCGGTCGTAGCGTCAGATAGATTTTTTTTCCTGTGTGTAGCCCAACACCCGTTGCACGAATGACATTTTTAAGCGTGCGTTGTTTTATCATTATAGGTTTTTACCTTTTACCATATACAACAGAGGGGGAGCCGTGAAATTAGGGCAGCATCCTACCATAGCGCCACACGGCTTACAAAACAGCATACTGTCGTTTCTGTGACGGCTTTCACGGTTCGGTTTCAACTCTCGTAAGCCTGTCGACTCCATCAATCGGCCTGACGGCGTAAAAAGGCTGGAATATCAAGATAGTCCATATTGTTATCCTGCGCAGAGTCAACATAGGAGTTGGCCAGCTTGGGATCTCTCCGTATCACAGTAGGCTTGTCCATATCGGCATAATCCACCGGGGCTGGAGCTGGCTCCTCCTGATTGACCAGCTTAACCGCAACCCGCTCAGCCGCAGGCGACTTAACCGGCTTTTGTCTCTGCACCACCACCTCACCCAAGCCGGTGGCCACTACTGTCACCCGCATCTCATCCTGCATATCCGGGTCGATCACGGTGCCCACCACCACAGTGGCCTCATCACAGGCGAACTCTTTGATGGTGTTGCCCACCTCTTCAAACTCACCAATCGACAGATCCAGACCGGCGGTGATGTTCACCAAGATGCCGCGTGCACCCGACAGATTGACATCTTCCAGCAGCGGGCTGTTGATCGCCTCTTCCGCTGCATCACGCGCACG
Source organism: Candidatus Polarisedimenticolaceae bacterium (assembly GCA_021648685.1). Taxonomy (GTDB): domain Bacteria; phylum Pseudomonadota; class Gammaproteobacteria; order Chromatiales; family Chromatiaceae; genus WFXD01. The sequence goes on along the minus strand of JAKISI010000036.1, from coordinate 28,064 downwards.
GGTCTCACCGCTGGATGAGCCAGATCCCATCATCGCCACGCCCATCTCGGACATCACGGTGCGCACATCAGCAAAATCAACATTGATCAGACCGGGACGGGTAATCAGCTCTGCAATACCCTGCACCGCACCCAGCAGCACATCATTGGCCGTCTTGAAGGCGTTGAGCAGTGACATCTCTTTGCCCAGCACCGCCAGCAGCTTCTCATTGGGGATGGTGATCAGTGAGTCCACATTTTTAGAGAGTGCCTCGATCCCCTCTATCGCAACCTTTTGGCGTTTCGAGCCTTCGAACCGGAACGGCTTGGTCACCACCGCTACAGTGAGAATCCCCAGCTCTTTGGCCACCTCGGCCACAATTGGCGCAGCACCGGTACCGGTGCCTCCACCCATGCCTGCCGTGATGAAGACCATATCCGCCCCTTCAAGGGCCTCTTGAATGCGATCCCGATCCTCCAGTGCTGCCTCGTGACCAATAGTCGGGTTGGCACCTGCGCCCAGCCCTTTAGTGATGTTGGAACCCAGCTGCAATATGGTTCGCACCTCACTGTTCTTCAGCGCCTGGGCGTCGGTGTTGGCACAGATAAAATCCACGCCCTCTATATTGGCCCCCAGCATGTGGTTGACAGCATTGCCGCCACCGCCGCCCACACCGATCACCTTGATTACTGCGTTCTGGCTGTATGCATCCATCAATTCAAACATAACCCTATCTCCTCAACACTTGGTATATTGTAATTCGTTAAAAAACAGATTCGTTGTCAAACGTGCTAAAAATTACCCTGAAACCAGCTCTTCATTCGCGCCCATACCGACTTCACACTGCCACTGCGTGACAGCTCCATCCCCCCTTTGGCATGGTGGTTGCGCCCAAACAGCAGCAGCCCCACACCTGTGGCATAGATCGGATTCCGCACCACATCCGCCAGCCCGGTGACATACTGCGGCACACCCAGCCGTACCGGCATGTGGAACACCTCTTCCGCCAGATCAATCAGCCCCTCCATCTTGGAGCTGCCACCAGTCAGCACCACACCGCCGGCAATCAGGTTCTCAAAGCCACTGCGCCGCAGCTCCGCCTGGATCAGCACCAGCAGCTCTTCGTAACGCGGCTCCACCACCTCTGCCAACGTCTGGCGCGAGAGCCGCCGCGCCGGTCTGTTGCCGATGCTGGGTACCTCGATGGTCTCGTTATCGGAGGCCAGCTGGGTCAGCGCGCAGGCGTACTTGATCTTGATATCCTCCGCATGCTGCGTCGGGGTACGCAGCGCCACCGCAATATCATTGGTCACCTGATCACCCGCTATCGGGATCACCGCCGTGTGGCGAATCGCCCCCTCGGTAAAGATCGCAATATCGGTGGTGCCGCCACCGATATCCACCAGGCAGACCCCCAGCTCCTTCTCATCCTCACTCAACACCGCATTAGCCGAGCTGAGCTGCTCCAGGATCAGATCATCCACCTCCAGCCCACAGCGGCGTACACACTTGACGATGTTCTGTGCCGCACTCACCGCCCCGGTCACCATGTGTACCCGCGCCTCCAGCCTGACCCCGGACATGCCGATCGGCTCGCGGATGCCATCCTGGTCGTCGATCACAAACTCCTGGGGCAGGATGTGCAGGATCTTCTGATCCGCCGGGATCGCCACCGCCCGCGCCGCATCGATCACCCGGTCCAGATCACTATGAGTCACCTCCTGATCCTTGATACCCACCACCCCCTGGGAGTTCAGGCTGCGAATATGGCTACCCGCAATCCCGGCATAGACCGACTGGATTTCGCAACCGGCCATCAGTTCGGCCTCTTCAACGGCTCGCTGCATCGACTGAACCGTGGATTCGATATTGACCACTACCCCCTTTTTCAGACCTCGGGATGGGTGTGACCCGATACCGATAATCTCAATCTCGTTATCCGGCTTGATCTCGCCGACGATGGCCACCACCTTGGAGGTGCCAATATCCAGCCCGACAATAAGATTCATTTCACTTTTTTTAGTCATCTACCCCAGTCCATTACGTTTAATTGGCCGTATGGCCGACTGCTCATTCAACTTATCCTGCTCCCAATGCACCACAAACCCGTTGGTGTAACGCAGATCAACCTGCTTTGGCCGACCCTGCCCGGTCATCTTGAGACGGGGATAGAGGCGGATGAAACGCCCCAGCCGCTGGTCAACCTGCCGATTACCCAACCGGATGGCGCTGCGATCCGTAAACTCAACAATCCAGGCGCCTCGCAGATCCTGCTGAACCCTGGCGATCCGCAGCCCGATCACATCAAAATGTGACTGCATGGCACGGTAGCGCGAGACCATCTCGCGCTCGCTGCCCTCTGGCCCCTCAAGCTGTGGCAACCCGACCGGAATCTCATCCGCTGCCGGCTGGAACAGCTCACCACTCATTGTTACCAGTTGCTGTCTACCCCACCGTGCCAGCGGCAGCTGCTCCTGCACCCTGATCAGCAGGGTATCCGGCCAGACCCGGCGCAGTGCCACCCCAGCCACCCAGGGCATCTCCAGAATCTCGGCATGCAGCTGCTCCACATTCAGGGTAAAAAAGCCTCCCCGCAGCTGCTCCCCCATCGCCTGCTCCAGCTTTTTGCGATCCAGATACCTGAAATCACCTTTGATCTGTACCACCTTCAACGGGAAGCTCTGTGGATCCTGCAACCGCTCAGAGATCCAGATGCCGCCACTGCCCATGGCACCAAACAGCAGCAGCGCCAGAGACCAGCGCATAACGGAGCCCCATACGGACACCCTGGTTTTTGTCGCAGCTTTTGAATATCTTGGTTTCATCTTCTAAAGCGTCCCTTCCAGTATCCGCCACACCAGCGCCTCAAACCCGATACCTCGCGCCTGGGCAGCCATCGGCACCAGGCTGTGGTCGGTCATGCCTGGCGAGGTATTGACCTCCAGCAACAGAAAGCACCCATCGACATCCTGCATCAGATCAACCCGCCCCCAGCCACCCGCATCCACTGCATAAAACGCCTTTAGCGCCAGCTGCTGCAGCTGCTGCTCCTGCTCCTCATCCAGCCCGCAGGGACAGAGATAGCGGGTGTCATCCGCCTCATACTTGGCGGCATAGTCATAGAAGGTGTGCGGCGTCTCCAGCCGGATCAGCGGCAGCGCCTCATCACCCAAAATGGCAACCGTAAACTCTGCGCCACTGATCCACTTCTCTGCCATCACCTCGGCATCGTATTGGGTTGCATCCTGCCAGGCTTGCTGTAGCTCAGCCCGGTTTTCCACCCGCGCCATACCGATACTGGAGCCTTCATGCGATGGCTTGATGATCAGCGGAAAACCCAATGCCACCGCCGCATCCAGATCCGACTCATGCTGCAACATCACAAAATCCGCAGTGGGCAGACCCAGTCCGCGCCACAACAACTTGCAGCGATACTTGTCCATCCCCAGTGCTGAACCGGCTACCCCACTGCCGGTATAAGGCAGCCCCAGCATCTCCAGCGCTCCCTGAATCACACCATCTTCACCACCCCGGCCATGCAGTGCGATGAATACCCGATCAAAGCCCGTCAGCTGCACCATCACATCCGGCGTCACATCTACCGCATGGGCATCCACTCGCTGGCTCTTCAATGCCGCCAACACGGCCCGCCCACTGCGTAGCGAGATCTCCCGCTCAGCCGACTGCCCACCCATGAGCACCGCCACCCGGCCAAAATCTGCTGCGCTCACGCTCATGTCTCACCCACGATGCGGACCTCTGTCTGCAGCTCAACGCCATGCACAGCCGCCACCTGCTGCTGCACTTTTTTGATCAACTGCTCGATATCCGCCGCCGTTGCAGCACCCGTATTGATAATGAAGTTGGCATGTTTTTCAGAGACACAGGCGCCGCCAATAGCGCTCCCTTTAAGCCCGGCCGACTCAATCAGTCGAGCCGCATAATCCCCTGGCGGGTTACGAAATACAGAGCCGCAGCTGGGCAGCCCCAGCGGCTGGGTTGCGGCACGCTGCTCCAGCAGCTGCCGGATACGCGCCTGCCCTTTGGCGACATCGCCCTGTTCCAGCCGCAACCAGGCGGCAATAAACCACTCTCCCTCAGGGGCAACCACCTTGCGATACCCCACGGTAAAATCCTCCGGTTTGCGCACCCGTACCCGACCCGCCTGATCCAGGGTCTCGACCCTCTCGACCAGCGGCCAGATCTCCCCACCGAAGGCTCCTGCATTTATCGCCAAGGCACCCCCCAGGGTGCCGGGGATACCGGCCAGAAACTCCACACCACAGAGACCGGCACGCGCCGCAAACCGCGCCACCTGCGCAGAGGTGACCCCAGCCTCGGCCCACAGCAGATCATCTTCAGTAACGGCTATCCTGCTCAGGCAGCCCTGGATGGCGATCACGGTGCCATTGAAGCCACCATCCCGCACCAGCAGGTTGCTGCCCATGCCCAGCCACAGCAGCGGCTCATCGGCAGGCAGCTGCTGTAGAAAGCAAGCCAGGTCGGCGCTCTCTGCAGGACGGTAAAAACGCCGCGCAGGGCCGCCCACCCGCCAGCTGGTATGCCTGGCCAGTGGCTCGTCATACAGCATCACGCCCTGCCAGCCGGGTTGCTCAGCCACTAGCACGCCCCTTTGTCCTTTGATCTCTGGTTTGATAGTTTGGCCTCACTGGGCAGCACTCTCTTCTGTTTGGCTTTGCTGTTTACACTATTGAATACAAACCAGGTCGCCACCAGTGGCTCGCCACACCCCATGTGCAGGTGACGCAGGCTAAGCGGGCTCACTGCCCCTCTCCTGTCAGATCGATCTCCGCCACCAGCCGGGCCGCCACGCCACCAATATCCCCGGCACCCAGCGTAAGTACGATATCCCCGTCCCGCAGCATCCCCGGCAGCACCGTGATCAGATCACCGATCGGGTCGACAAAAACCGGCTCCACCTGGCCACGCACCCGTAGCGCCCGGATCAGCGCCCGCGTATCGGCGCCCGCAATGGGCTCTTCACCCGCCGCATAGACCTCGGTCAGCAGCAGCACATCGGCGCGTGAAAGCACCTGCACAAAATCCTCAAACTGCTCCTGGGTACGGGTGTATCTGTGGGGCTGAAACGCAATCACCAGCCGCCGCCCTGGCCAGCCAGCCCGTACCGCATCGATAGTGGCTTCGATCTCTCTGGGGTGGTGGGCATAGTCATCGACCAGCAGCACCTCTCCCGCCGCCGCCCGGCACTCTCCCAGTACCTGAAAGCGACGTCCGATACCCTGAAACTCCTGCAATCCCCGCTGGATAGCAGCATCATCCACCTTCAGCTCCCGCGCCACTGTAATCGCCGCCAGCGCATTCAACATATTGTGCCGCCCCGGCATGTTCAGAGTGACATCCAGCAGCGGATAGCCCGCCTGATGCACCTTGAAAAAGGTCTTCAGACCCTGCTGCCGGATATCACTGGCGCGCACATCGGCCTCGGCCACGGTGCCGTAGGTGCAGATGGGGCGGGCAATCTCCGACAGCAGCCCCCGCACCTCCACATCATCAATGCAGAGCACCGCCAGCCCGTAGAAGGGAAGATGGTGCAGAAATTCAATAAAGGTGCTGCGCAGACGGCCAAAGTCACCGCCGTAGGTGGTCATGTGATCGGCATCGACATTGGTCACCACCGCCAGCATCGGTTGCAGATAGAGGAAGGAGGCATCACTCTCATCCGCCTCCGCCACCAGATAGTCACTCTCTCCCAGACGGGCATTGCTGCCAGCGCTGTTGAGTCGACCACCAATCACAAAGGTGGGATCCAGCCCCCCTTCCGCCAGCAGGCTGGAGACCAGGCTGGTGGTGGTGGTCTTGCCGTGTGTCCCCGCCACGGCGATACCAAAACGGAAGCGCATCAGCTCGGCCAGCATCTCGGCACGCGGCACCACCGGAATGCGCTGCACCCGCGCTGCGGCCACCTCCGGGTTGTCCTCTTTCACTGCGCTGGAGATCACCACTGCATCACAGCCAACCACGTTCCTGGAACGGTGGCCGATCATGATGCTGGCACCCAACTCCGCCAGCCTCTGGGTAGTTGGCCCCTCACGCAGGTCGGAGCCGGTCACCTGAAAATCCAGATTCAGCAACACCTCGGCGATGCCGCTCATGCCTACGCCGCCAATGCCGACAAAGTGTATGCGCTTGACCCGGCTCATCACCTCGGCCGGGCGTCGGCTCAGATTGCTGCCTGGCATATTCATCGGTTGCTCATCTCCTCACAGGCATCCGCCACTCGTCGTGTCGATTCTGGCTGTGCCAGGGTGCGAGCCTGCTCTGCCATCTGCTGTAGCAGGCTGCGATCACCCAGCAGCTCACCCAGACAGGCCGACAGGCTTTCAATATTCAACTCGCTCTGAGGCAATAATCTGGCTGCCCCCCGGTCACACAAAAAGGCGGCATTGTGGGTCTGGTGGTCATCCACGGCATGCGGAAAAGGAACCAGCAGCGCAGCTACACCAGCCGCCGCCAGTTCAGAGACAGTCAGCGCGCCAGCACGGCAGATCACCAGATCAGCCCAGCCATAGGCCTCGGCCATATCGGCCACAAAGGGTTCTATATCAGCCTCCACCCCGGCTGCGATATAGGCCGCCCGCGTCGCCTCATCCTTGCCACGACCGGCCTGATGCCGCACCTGCGGACGTGCATCCGCAGCCATCTTTGCCAATGCCGCTGGCAGCCTCTCATTCAACACCTGGGCACCCAGGGAGCCACCCAGCACCAGCAGCCGCAACGCCCCATCCCGACCGGCCATGCGCTCGGCCGGGGCCGGCAGCGCCGCAATCCCGGCACGCACCGGATTGCCCACCCACCGCGCCTGCCGCTCTGCCCCGAAGCTGCCCGGAAACGCCTCCAGCACCCGGCTGGCGATACGCGACAGCCACTGGTTGGTCATGCCAGGGATCGCATTCTGCTCATGGATCACCAGCGGGATACCCATCAGGCGTGCCATCACCCCACCCGGGCCGGAGACAAAACCACCCATGCCCAGCACCACATCGGGTCGCCTGCGCCTCAGCACCCTCAGCGCCTGCACCATGGCACCAGTCAATTTAAACGGGGCTGCCAGCCAGCGGCGCAGCCCTGTACCACGCAACCCCTGCAGATCAATCCACTCCATCGAGATGCCGGCCTCCGGCACCAGCCGTGACTCAAAGCTGTCCGGGGTTCCCAGCCAGAACAGCTCCATGCCACGGGCGCGTAGCTCCTCCGCAACCGCCAGGGCAGGAAAGACATGTCCACCGGTTCCACCGGCCATGATCATCACGCGTTGGCCCATTTCAGCTGCTCCCGTTTGTATGCCGGGGCATCCCGTTGTGTCTCATAACCAATCCGCGCCAGCATCCCGATCACGATGCAGGCCACAATAATGCTGTTGCCACCGTAGCTCATCAGTGGCAGCGTCAGACCTTTGGTGGGCAGCAGCCCCACATTGACGCCGATATTGATAAAGGCCTGCATACCGATCCAAAGACCCAACCCATAAGCCACAAAGGCTGAAAAGCGGCGCTCTATCGCCTCGGCCGCCGCGCCGATCCGAAAGGCGCGCCAGACAATCAGGCTGAACAGGGTGATCACCATCAAGGTTCCCAGCAGGCCAAACTCTTCACCGATCACCGCCATCAGAAAGTCGGTATGCGCCTCCGGCAGGTAGAACTGTTTCTGGATGCCACTGCCCAGCCCGACCCCAAACCACTCACCACGGCCAAAGGCGATCAGCGCCTGAGCCAGCTGGTAGCCGCTGTTATTGACATCCGCCCAGGGGTTGAGGAAGCCGGTGATGCGCTCCAGCCGATACTCGGATGAGAGCACCAGAGCCACCAGAACGGCTCCGGTCGAGAGCAGCAGCAGCATGAACTGCCAGAGCGCGACCCCTCCCAAAAAGAGCATCCCCAGCGCAGTTGCCAGCAGCACCGCTGTAGTACCGAAATCCGGTTGCAGCATGATCAGCGCCGCCGCTACGATCAGCAGCAGCATCGGTTTGAAAAAGCCCCAGAAGCTGTGCGCGACCTCAAGCTGACGGCGCACCAGATAGCCTGCAATATAGACCACCAGAAAGAGCTTCATGAACTCTGAACCCTGAAGGTTGAACGCGCCGATTGGAATCCAGCGGGTCGCGCCATTGGCCTCGCGCCCAACCCCGGGGATCAGCACCAGCACCAGTAGCAGCAGGCCGATAAAGTAGAGCGCCGTACCAGACTGCTCCCACAATCTGGTAGGGATCTGCGAGATCATCAGCGCAGCGGCCAGCCCCAGGGCAACGGCAATGCCGTGGCGGCTGAGGTGATAGAACGGGTTCGGGGGGTTCATCTGCCCCCCCACATGCAGCGAGGCGGAGGCGACCATGATCACCCCAAAGCTCAGCAGCACAACCGCTGCGCCGATCAGCCAGTAGTCCAGCTCCGGCAACAGCGGCGAAGGGGCACCCGCTGTGGCCTGGGAGGCGAGTGCTGCGCTCATGCCTGCAATCTCCGCACCGCATCCGAGAAGGCCACACCCCGCTGCCCAAAATTTTGAAACATATCGAAGCTGGCACAAGCGGGAGAGAGCAGCACCAGATCACCCGGCCTGGCCAGCTCGTCTGCCCGTGCAACAGCCGCATCCATATCCGCTGCCCGAGCCGTCGGCACGACACCCATCAGTGCATCTTCAATCTCTGCCGCATCCCGGCCGATCAGCACCACCGCACGCACGGTGCGCTCCACCACGGCGGCCAGCTCCGAGAAATCAGCCCCTTTGCCCTCACCACCAGCAATCAGTACGATGCAGCCGACATCGCTTGCCATCCCCTCCAGCGCTGCAATGCAGGCACCCACATTGGTGGCCTTGGAGTCGTTGTACCAGCGCACACCGGCATGTTCTGCAACAAACTGGGTTCGGTGGGGCAGTCCGCAAAAGTTGCGCAGCGCCTCCAGCATGGCCGACATCGGCAGCTCCAGTGCAGCACCCAGCGCCAGCGCCGCCAGCGCATTGGCTCGGCCATGCCGACCCGGCAGCTGTAGCTCAGAGACCGGCAGCAGCGCCTGTCGGCCACGACACAGCCACGGCTCACCACTTTGCAGGTTCACCCCAAACCGGTCGGGGCTGTCCACACTCTGCAATGTAAAGAAGAGATCATCTGCCTGTGGCTGGCCGCGCATCGCCATCACCGCAGGATCATCCAGATTGAAGAGCCGGGCCTGCGCCCCGTTATAGATAACACTCTTGGTCTGCACATAGACCTCGACCCCATCATAGCGATCAAGATGGTCTGCGGAGATATTCAGCACTGCCGCCACCCTGGGCTTCAGCGATTGGGTGGTCTCCAGTTGAAAGCTGGATAGCTCCAGCAGATAAAGTTCAACCCGGTCTGAGAGCAGATCCAGGGCTGGCAGCCCAATATTGCCCCCCACAGCCACTTCTCTTCCGGCACAGCGCGCCATTTCACCCAGCAGCGTGGTCACGGTGCTCTTGCCATTGGAGCCGGTAATGGCCGCCACGGGTGCCTTCGCCTCTCGCGCAAACAGCTCAATATCACCAATGACCTCAGCACCTCGTTCCTGCGCTGCACGAACCTGCGGCTCCTGAATGGAGACACCCGGGCTGACGATTATTCGCTCGGCCGAGGCGAAGACACTTGGATCAAAACCGCCGGTCACCACGGATGCCCCAAACATCTGCTCCCGCAGCGCGGCCAGGCCGGGCGGATGGGATCGGCTGTCAATGATCACAACCGGTACATTGTGCGCCTGCAGATAGCGCACACAGGAGAGTCCGGTCAGCCCCATCCCCACAATCAGGGTTCGGGGATGCGTGGCTCCGGTTTGCAATCGCTGCCCTGTCATCTCTATCGCTGCTCTGTTCATCTCACCCTTGTGGAATCAACGGATCTTCAGGCTGGCAAGCCCGATCAAAACCAGGATGACGGTGATGATCCAGAAGCGCACAATGATGCGCGGTTCCGGCCACCCCTTCAGTTCATAGTGGTGGTGCAGTGGCGCCATGCGAAAGATGCGCCGCCCGGTCAATTTGAAGGAGGCCACTTGCAGGATGACGGATATGGTCTCCATCACAAAGATGCCTCCCATAATCAGCAGCACCAGCTCCTGACGTACAATGACCGCCAGCAGCCCCAGCGCCGCCCCCAGTGCAAGTGCGCCAATATCCCCCATAAAGACCTGGGCCGGATAGGCGTTAAACCACAAAAAGCCCAACCCCGCTCCCACCAGGGCACCGCAGAAGACCACGGCCTCACCCACACCCGGCAGGTAGGGCACCATCAGATAGTTGGAGAAGGTGACATTGCCCGAGATGTAGACAAAGATCCCCAGGGCACCCGCCACCAGCACGGTAGGCATAATGGCCAGCCCGTCCAGCCCATCGGTAAGATTGACCGCATTGCTGGTGCCCACGATGACAAAATAGCCCAGCACCACAAACCCAAAGAAGCCTAGATCCACGATAATGTCTTTATAGAAGGGGATAATGAGCTGGGTCTCACTGGGAAGCGAGGCGGTCGCATAGAGAAAGCAGACCGCACCAAAGCCGACCACCGATTGCCACAGATACTTTTTCCGGGCCGGCAGCCCTACGGAGTCTTTCAGCGCGATCTTTTTGTAGTCATCCACAAAGCCGATGGCACCAAACAGCAGCGTCACGATCACCAATACCCAGACATAGCGATTGCCCAGGTCTGACCAGAGCAGGGTACTCACCACCACCGCTACCAGCAGCAGGGCACCTCCCATGGTTGGTGTACCCGCCTTGGCAAGATGGCTCTCTGGCCCATCATTCCGGACGGTCTGCCCGATCTGGTGGAAACTCAGGCGGCGTATCATGACCGGCCCCACCACGAAGGAGATGATCAGCGCCGTCAGCACACCCAGAATGGCGCGCAGGGTCAGGTACTGAAAGACATTGAAGCCACTGTGGTACTGCGTCAGATACTCAGCAAGATAGACCAGCATGTTACTCCCCGCCTCCTGTAGTCAACGCCTTCACCACCTGTTCCATCCGGGCACTGCGAGAACCTTTTATCAATACCGTATCACCTCGGGTCAGCTGCGATTTCAGGGCAGCGATGAGTGAAGCATGATCCTGAAACCACTGGGCAGCCGCCCCAAAACCCTGAGCGGTAGCGCGTGAGAGATCACCCAGACAGTAGAGCCGTTCAATTCCGGCCTCCTGTGCCTGCTGCCCCAGTCTTTCGTGCCGTGGCTCTGCCTCCAGCCCCAGCTCTGCCAGATCACCCAACACCAGAAAACGACGTGCCGGAGCGGTAGCCAGCACCGCAATGGCAGCCGCCACCGAGTCAGGATTGGCGTTATAGCTGTCATCAATGATGCGCACCCCACCCGCACCGGCAACCGGCTGCAACCGCCCCGGCACCGGCTGCAACCCCAGCAGACCCGCACGGATCTGTTGCAGGCTGATGCCCATCAACTGCGTGGCCGCAATGGCAGCCAGGGCATTCATCCGGTTGTGGCGACCTGCCAGCGGCAGATCAATCTCAACCTCTCCAACAGGAGTGGTGACCGGGAAGCGGCCGAAAAACCCGGACTCATCCCAGTGTGTCTCGATGGCGGCTTCCGGGCTGCTGACATCGGCCAGATGCTGCATGCCAAAGGTGCAGGTTTTGCGGCCCGCAGCCAGCTCACGCCACAGCCCTGCCCAGCGGTCATCGGCATTGAACAGAAAGGCCCCATCTTCAGCCAGACCGGAGATGATCTCAGCCTTGGCCCTGGCTACCCCTTCGAGCGAGCCAAAGCCCTCCAGGTGGGCGCTGCCAGCATTGTTCAACAGCGCAATATCAGGCCGGGCAATATCACTCAGGTATTTGATCTCACCCGGATGGTTGGCACCCAGCTCCACCACTGCGTAGGCCTCATCCTGTAGTCGCAGCAGGGTCAGTGGCAGCCCGATCTCATTATTCAGGTTGCCAAGGGTGGCCAATGTCCGCCCCTGTTGGGAGAGGATTGCGGCAATCATCTCTTTCACTGTGGTCTTGCCATTGCTGCCGGTTACCGCCACCACCTCAGCACGGCTGGCTTGACGCCAGCTCGCCGCCAGCTGTCCAAGCCCCAGCCGGGTATCCGCCACCTGCAACTGTGGCAGATCAGAGGGCATCTGGCGGCTCACCATGGCCGCAACCGCACCTCGAGCCTGCGCCTGGCCCAGATGTTCGTCTCCATTAAAGTTAGGGCCTTGCAGTGCCACAAAGAGGTCTCCTTCCGAAAGGGTACGGCTGTCGGTGCTGACCGATTGAAAGCGGACATCGGCTCCCACAAGCCGGCCATTCAGCTGTTTTGCAGTCTGCGCAAGCGAGAAGGCGATCATCGGCTCATATCTCCGGCAAGCGCTTTCTGCACCTGCTCCCGATCACTGAAATAGAGGCTCAGATCCCCACACAGCTGGGTGGTCTCATGCCCCTTGCCACTGACCAGCACCAGATCACCCGCCTGCGCCTGCGCTACTGCACTGCGGATCGCCTCAGCCCGGTTGCGCTGCACCTGTGCCGCATCCGGTCGGCTCATGCCAGCAAGAATATCGGCAATGATCCGGTCACCCTCCTCGTTGCGGGGGTTGTCATCGGTCACGATCACCCGATCACAGAGCCGCTGAGCCAGCGCCCCCATCAATGGGCGTTTGCCGCGATCACGATCTCCACCACAACCCAGCAGGCAGATCAGACGACCCGCACAGTGTGGCCGCAGTGCGGTGATGGCCTGCTTCAGCGCATCCGGCGTATGGGCGTAATCGACAACGACCAGTGGCTGGTCACCACCACCAAAGCGTTCCATTCGACCCGGCACCGTCTGCAGTGCAGAGAGACGCTGTAGCGCTTGCGCCATCGGCACCCCCTGCTCCAGCAGCACTGCCAGCACCGCCAGCAGGTTGCTGACGTTGAAGCGCCCCAGCAGTTGGCTGTCGATAACCCCACTGCCCCAGCTGCTCTCCAGCTGGATATGCATGCCCTGCCGGGTGGGTTTGATCTCTTGACTCCAGAGCCAATCCTTAATCCGGCCGGGCAGTGGACGATCCGGGCGTGACAGGCCATAGGCCACCACTCGCACGCTTTCGGGCAGCTGCTTCAGCAGGCTCCAGCCAAAGGGGTCATCCAGATTCAGCACCGCAGATCTCAGACCAGGCTGTTCAAACAGGCGCTGTTTGGCGGCCGCATAGCTTGCCATGTCACCATGAAAATCGAGATGATCCCGGCTCAGGTTGGTCAGCACCGCACATTCAAACCGCACCGCAGCCACACGCCCCTGCTCCAGCGCATGTGATGAGACCTCCATCGCCACCGCCTGCGCCCCCCGGTCTCTCAGGTCGGCCAGGATGGATTGCAGTGCTACCGGCTCGGGTGTGGTGTGGCGACCGGCCTGCAGCGCACCGGGAAATCCACTGCCCAACGTCCCGACAACGCCACAGGGCACGCTGGCCTGTAGCGCCTCTGCCAGAAACTGGCTGCAGCTGGTCTTGCCATTGGTGCCGGTGATGCCAATCACCCTCATCTGATGGCTTGGCTCGCCATAAAAACGTGCTGCAAGCTGGCTGACCTGTTGACTCAGCCCCTCCATCGAGAGCAGCGGCACGGCAATCTCGGTAGCCAGCGCGTCGATTTGAGCCTGTGGCCAATCACCACCAGGCTCGCACAGGATCGCTGCCGCCCCCTGCTCCAATACCTGAAACACAAAGTCCAGCCCGTGCTGCCGCTCACCGGCACAGGCCAGAAAAAGACTGCCCGGCACCACACTGCGGCTATCCAGTGAGATGCTGGAGATGGCAGGGTCTTGCGACGGCCGTACCCGAACCCGGTTCGAAAGCAGGGTTGAGAGGTACCACTGACGGTTGAGCGATTGAGCCGTCATCATGGTTGCACCATCCCGGCCGCAAGCCGCACACCAGGTGTCTCCAGGGCATCGGGGGCAATATTCAGCAGTCGCAACGCGCCCGCCATGATTTTTGAAAATACCGGAGCCGCCACCTGCCCACCATAGAACTCACCTGCGGAGGGTTCATTCAACATCACAACCATCGCCAGACGGGGATTGCTGACAGGTGCCAATCCCGCAAATACGGCCAGATAGCGATCCTCTGCATAACCCCCTGCAATGGATTTTTTCACCGTGCCGGTTTTGCCCGCCACCCGATACCGCGCCACTGCTGCAGCAGGGGCTGTCCCCTCTGTCGAGACAACCGACTCCAGCATCCCACGCATGGCAACAGCCGTTGCTCTGCTCATCACCCGCCGGCCTTCCGGCGGCTGCCCCTGGCGCAACAGTGATACGGGGTACAGGACCCCATCTGCTGCCAGCACACTATAGGCCTGTGCCAGTTGCAAAGGTGTGACGGAGATACCGTATCCGAAAGAGAGTGTAGCCTGGTCAATCTTTGCCCAGCGCCGATAAGAGGCAAGCTGGCCGGCGGATTCTCCCGGAAAGCTGACCGAGCTGGCCTGCCCGAAACCGAGCCGGGAGTAGGCCTTCCAAAGCTCCTCCTGCGACAGATCCAGCGCAATCTTGCTGACACCGACATTGCTGGATTTACGGATAACACCCGCCACATCCAGTACCCCATAGTTATGGTGATCCTTCACCATGGCACGCCCTACGCGCAGGGTGCCGGGCCGGGTGTCAATGAGTGTGGAAGGGGTGATCCTGCCCAGCTCCATCGCCGCGGTTACCGCAAAGGGTTTCATGGTGGAGCCAGGTTCAAAGACATCAATCAGCGCCCGGTTTCTGAGCACTCCGCCACGGCTGTCACGCGAGCCATTCGGGTTATAGGAGGGCTGGTTGACCATGGCCAGTACCTCACCGGTGCGGGTATCCAGCATCACCACTGAGCCTGAGCGCGCCTTGTGCCGTACCACCGCCGCTTTCAGCTCCCGGTAGGCCAGATATTGCAGCCGCCGATCCAGGCTGAGCATCAGGGGTTTTCCCGGCTTTGGCACACGAATGCTCTCTACATCCTTTACAATTCGAGAACGCCCATCGCGTATCACTCTTTTCGCCCCCGGCTTACCCAGCAGCCACTCATCGTAAGCCAGCTCCATCCCCTCCTGACCCTGGTCATCTATATTGGTAAAGCCAATCACATGGGCAAATACCTCTCCACCCGGATAGTAGCGGCGATACTCGCGCCGCAGCTCAATGCCTTCCAGTTTTTTGGTTTTGGCCAGCTCCATAACCTGTGCCGCCACATCAGGGTTTACCCGGCGCTTCAAATAGATAAAGTCCCGGCCACTATAACGAGCCAATAAGTGGCGCAGATCATCCGGATTTTTGCCCAGTATCTTCTCTAGCTGAGCCAGTGTCTTGTCATCCGGTTTGAACAATTTTGGGTTGGTACCAACAGAGTCCACCGGTGTACTCATCGCCAATGGCTCGCCATTGCGATCCGTGATCATTCCCCTGTGAGCGGGTATGCCAACAATCTTCAGGTGACGCCGCTCCCCCTCATGCTGGAGAAAATCTCTCTCCAGCACATGCTGATCCGCGGCCTTGGCAACCAGTGCAATCAGCGCCAGAGAGAGCAGACCCAACAGCACACGGCGGCGGACAGTGTAGCTTGGCAGCTCCAGCGTGATCTGCTGTTGCGCCTGGATTGCGCGTTTTTTTCGTTTCGTGGTTGCCATGGTTTCAGGGGGTAATGATCACAATTTCATGCGCTGCAGGGATATGCATGTCCAGTTTCGTGCGAGCCAGCAGCTCCACCCGGCCATGCGTGCCCCAGGTGCTCTCTTCCAGCTGCAATCTGCCCCACTCCACATCGGCAGCATCACGCTCTGCCAGCAGCTGTTGCAGCGCAACAAAATGCTTGCGGCTGGCATATTTGGCATGCACGACACTGATGCCGGAAGCCAGTACCGCCAACAGCAGAAAGAGAATCAACAGTGGCTGCCCATATCTCATGATGGCCGCTCTGCAATGCGCAATACGGCACTTCTGGCCCGGGGGTTCTGGCTTACTTCGGAGGCGGAGGGGCGAATCGCCTTGCCAATCAGTTTCAAGCGAGGACAGAGCTGATCCTTGGTTACCGGCAGGCCTGGAGGAAAGTCATCACCACGCGCATGATCCCGCATGAAGCGTTTTACCATCCGGTCTTCCAGCGAGTGGAAGCTGATCACGACCAGCCGCCCGCCGGGAGCCAGCACCCGCAGTACCTGGTCGAGACAGTCAGAGAGGTCATCCAGCTCTCTGTTGATAAAGATGCGGATCGCCTGAAAGCTTCGGGTTGCGGGGTTGCGGCCCGGCTCTTTTACCGGGTTGGCCTGTGCAATAATCGCCGCCAGTTGACCTGTGGTTTCAATTGCAGCCTCCTGGCGAGCCGCAACGATAGCGCGCGCGATACGTTTGGCAAAGCGCTCTTCACCATAGGTTTTGAGCACCCGGGTAATTTCATGCTCTTTTGCCTGGGCCAGCCAGGCTGCTGCACTCATACCGTTCGTCGTATCCATGCGCATATCCAAAGGACCATCATGCATAAAACTGAACCCCCGCTCTGCGCTATCCAGTTGCGGGGAGGAGACACCCAGATCCAGCAGCAGGCCATCCACTTTGCCGGTCAGACCGTGCCGATCCGCCAGCTGGCTCAGCATCGCAAAGGAGCCCTGCTCAATAATAAAACGGTTATCATTTGCAAAAAGCCGGTGCCCGGACTCAATCGCAGCCAGGTCTTTATCAATCGCCAGCAGATGCCCTTCCGGCCCCATTGCCTGCATTATCAGCTTGCTATGGCCACCCCGCCCAAAGGTGCCATCCACATAGCAGCCGGACTCTTTTATATTCAGCGCTGCTACCGCCTCATGCAGCAGTACTGTTTGGTGCGTATCCATCACGGCTCAGAGCGAGAAGGTTTCCAGACCAGCCGGTAACTCCAGCTGCTCCAAATCTGTCTCCTGCCACTCACTTAACCGACTGTTCCAGCTCTCTTCATTCCACAGCTCAAACTTGTGCCCCTGACCAATCATGACGGCTTTTTTTTCCAGCTTGGCATAGTCACGCAGTGCGGTTGGAATTAGGATACGACCCTGACCATCCATCTCGACATCTGTAGCGTTGCCCATCAGCATGCGCTGCAGATCACGAGCAACCTTATTAAGGGAGGGGAATTTCACCAGCTTATGTTCAATCTCCTGCCACTCTGGCAGCGGATAGATGAGCAGGCAGCGATCTGTATCCACGGTAATCACCAGCTGTGACGCACAACTAGACCGCAGGCTCTCCCGAAAACGTGTCGGAATAGCCATGCGCCCTTTCGCATCAAGGCTGATGTTGTTAACACCGCGGAACAAAAGATTCTCCCCTCAACAGACAATTATCCCTTTTTAACCACTTATTTCCACTTTTCACCAACTTTAGACACACCGCCCCACCCTGTCAAGACAAAACAGCGGAAAACTTCCTTTAAAGACAGGGACTTAGGAGGGGAAACGTAAGGAGAACGACAAAAAATAAGGCGCTAAAAAACAGCCGGGTAGAAGGCGGACTTAATGTGATTTGTTAAGATGCGGCACGCTGCCCCCGCCATCCAGGCAGACTAAAGAGGGAACAAGGAGGTGAGAGTCGGCCTGTAAGCCGGGTTCTGTCGAGAATGGTCATTCATCTAGGATGCACGTCGCCATGCATCTCAAGCAACCTACCCGGGAGCCGTATGGGCCATACGTTGCAGCTCAAGGCTGCCTGCCCCCCTATTTGGTCTTGCTCCAGGTGGGGTTTACCCTGCCACCGGTGTTGCCACCGGCGCGGTGCGCTCTTACCGCACCATTTCACCCTTACCAGCCAGGCTGGCGGTATATTTTCTGTGGCACTTTCCATAGGCTTGCGCCTTCCAGGCGTTACCTGGCACCTCGCCCTGTGGAGCCCGGACTTTCCTCCGCTCGCAAAAGCGGCGACCATCCGGCCGACTCTCGAACAGTACAATAATGCCACTTACCCATCAGCGCAAGGGCGCTGTGGCATGTTATTCAGAACACATGCATAACCTGAATTCATGCTGCCATTGAGCGTGGCTGAAGGTTAGAATGTCCACCACTCAATCCATCTCCAACAGACCCGGGCTGTAACAGAGAGACCCATGATCGACAACACCACCCCCGTCAGCGCCGCCGAATATAACAACAACCTGCGCCAGACCACTCCCTATTTTCAAAACTTCTATTATGAGGCGGTGGAGATTGTCAAACATACCCAGGCAGAGGTAAAAAACTGGCTGGATACCGGCTGCGGCACCGGCAACATGATTCAGGAGGCACACCAGACCTTCCGCTCGACACGCTATCTGCTGGCCGACCCCTCACAAGAGATGTTGATGCAGGCGCGCATGAATCTGGCGCGCATCCCACAGCACCAGCTGATGATCGTAGGTGCCGTAGGCAGCGAGGCGCTGGATCTGACCGGCTTCCCCTGCCCTCAGGTGATCACGGCCGCACTGGCACACCACTACCTCGGGGAGGAGGATCGTCTGCAGGCCACCCGGCAGTGCCACGTAGCACTGGCCGACGGCGGCGTCTACATCACCCTGGAGACCATCCGGGCAAACACATCAGAGGGCAACCAAATCGGCCTGAAACGCTGGATCAGCTACCAGCGCTCACAGGGCAGAACCGAAGAGGAGGCGCGTGCCTATATCGAGCACCTTGGCAGCTCATGTTTCCCGATCACCGTCGATGCCCATCTGGCACTGCTGAAAGAGGCCGGTTTCAAGACCGCAGAACTGTTCTGGCTATCTCACATGCAGGCCGGTTTTTATGCACTAAAATGATCAAAAAACCCAAGGAAAACCGTATGAAAAAACAGTTCCCTCTACTCATCGCCAGCGCCCTGCTGACCACAGGTTGCTCACTGGTAAAGCTCTCACCCCAGGCGGATCATGTGCGGCTGATGACTGCAAAGAGCGCCTCCCACTGCAAGGTGATTGGCACCACAACCGTCTCGGTGCTGGACAAAATACTCTTCTTTGAGCGTGACAAAAAGACCATCCTGGAAGAGCTGGAGATCCTGGCACGCAACAGCGCAGCCAAGCTGGGCGGTGATACTGCATCGCCCGATGGTGCCCCGGTCGCTGGCGAGCAGAGTTACACCGTCTACCAGTGCATCTACGGTGGACACTGATCCCCTCATGGAGAGAGAGAGACTGCTGCTACTGGTCGATGGCTCATCCTATCTATTCCGCGCCTTCCATGCTCTGCCCCCGCTGACCAACTCCAAAGGGGAGCCCACGGGTGCTGTGGTAGGTGTAACCAACATGCTGCGCAAGCTGATTGATGAGTATCAGCCGACACAGGTTGCCGTGGTATTTGACGCCAAGGGCGGCAGCTTTCGCAACCAGCTCTACGACCAATACAAGGCCAACCGGCCGCCCATGCCGGATGATCTGCGCGTACAGATCGAGCCACTGCACGAGATCATTCGAGCCATGGGGCTGCCGATACTGATCATCCCTGGCGTGGAGGCAGACGACGTGATCGGCACCCTGGCCACCCAGGCCACGGCACAGGGCATCCCAACCATCATCTCGACTGGCGACAAGGATCTGGCACAGCTGGTCAACGATCATGTCACACTGATCAACACCATGAATGAGCATAAGTTGGACCGAGAGGGGGTGATTGCAAAATTTGGCGTGCCACCCGAGCGCATCGTGGATTATCTCTCGCTGATGGGCGATAGCGTGGACAACATCCCCGGTGTGAACAAATGCGGCCCCAAGACGGCGGTTAAGTGGTTGACCAGTTACGACTCGCTGGAAGGGGTCATGGCACACGCCGATGAGATCAGAGGCAAAGTGGGCGAATATCTGCGCGAGAGCCTGGAGCAACTGCCACTCTCGCGTGAACTGACCACCATCCGCTGCGATGTGGCATTGGATCAGCAGCCAACCGAGCTGAAACCTACTGCCCCCGATACCGCAAAGCTGCGCCAGCTCTACAGCCAGATCGAATCCAACCGCCTGCTCTCCACCCTTGAAGAGCACCCTGAGCCGGTTATTGAAGAGCCAGCCATTGAGACCCACTATGAGGTGATCTTAAAACAGGCCGATCTCGAGCGCTGGCTGGCAAAGCTGGAGCAGGCTGAGCTGTTCGCCTTCGACACCGAGACCACCAGCCTCAACTACATACAGGCCGAGATCGTCGGGCTATCCTTCGCCGTCACTGCCGGTGAAGCCGCCTACCTGCCGCTGGCTCATGACTACCCCGGCGCACCCGAGCAGCTGAACCGTGATGCAGTGCTGGCGCAGATGCGCCCACTGCTGGAAAACCCGGCGCAACTCAAGGTTGGGCAGAATCTGAAGTACGACATGAGTGTGCTGGCCAACCACGGCATTGAACTACAGGGCATCGCCTTCGACACCATGCTGGAATCCTATGTGGCCGACAGCATTGCCACCCGGCACGATATGGACTCACTGGCCAAAAAATACCTGGGGCTAAGCACCATCAAGTTTGAAGAGATTGCAGGCAAAGGGGCCAAACAGATCACCTTCAATCAGGTAGCACTGGAGCAGGCCGCCCCCTACGCCGCCGAGGATGCCGACATTACCCTGCGGCTGCACCACAAGATATGGCCAACCATCACCGAAGAGCCATCACTGGCTCGGCTGCTTGAAGAGATTGAGATGCCGCTGGTGCCGGTGTTGTCACGCATCGAACGCACCGGTGTACTGATCGACTGCGCTATGCTCAGGCAACACAGTCAGCAGCTGGCCCTGCGCATGCATGAGCTGGAACAGGCCGCCTACCAACTGGCAGGGCAGCCCTTCAATCTGGCATCACCCAAACAGATCGGCGAGATCTTCTTCAATCAGCTTAAGCTGCCGGTCGTCACCAAAACAAAGAAGGGCGTACCCTCCACCGCAGAGGCTGTACTGCAAAAGCTGGCCGAAGAGCACGAGCTGCCCCGCCTGCTGCTGGAGCATCGCGGACTGAGCAAGCTCAAATCCACCTATACCGATAAACTGCCACTACAGGTCGATGCCAAAACCGGACGGGTACACACCTCCTATCATCAGGCGGTAACGGCCACCGGGCGGCTCTCATCCTCCGACCCCAATCTGCAAAACATCCCGGTGCGCAATGAGGAGGGACGGCGCATCCGCCAAGCCTTTATCCCGGAAGCGGGCTACCGCATGGTAGCCGCCGACTACTCCCAGATCGAGCTGCGCATCATGGCGCATCTCTCCGGGGACGAGGGGCTGCTGCGTGCCTTCACCAGCGGGCAGGATATCCACCGCACCACCGCTGCGGAGGTCTTTGGGCTGGCACCAGATCAGGTCAGCACCGAGCAACGGCGCTCTGCCAAGGCGATCAATTTCGGGCTGATCTACGGCATGTCTGCCTTTGGGCTGGCCAAGCAGCTGGGGATCGAGCGCAAGGCGGCTCAATCCTATATCGACCTCTATTTTGAACGCTACCCCGGCGTGCAGGCCTTCATGGACCGCACCCGTGAAGAGGCTAAAGAGCAT
Organism: Candidatus Polarisedimenticolaceae bacterium; assembly: GCA_021648685.1. GTDB lineage: Bacteria > Pseudomonadota > Gammaproteobacteria > Chromatiales > Chromatiaceae > WFXD01. The sequence goes on along the minus strand of JAKISI010000036.1, from coordinate 6,617 downwards.
GGATATGTCGAGACCCTGTTCGGGCGCCGCCTCTATCTGCCCGAGATTAACTCCCGCAATGGCATGCGCCGCTCCGCCGCAGAGCGCACCGCCATCAACGCCCCGATGCAGGGCACTGCCGCCGATATTATCAAACGCGCCATGCTGGAGGTAGATACGTGGATCTGTAGCCAGAAACCGGCGCTGCGCATGATTATGCAGGTACACGATGAGCTGGTATTTGAGGTGCGAGAGGATCAGCTGGATAGCTCTGTGGAGAAGATCCGCAGCACCATGGAGTCTGCTGCCGAACTTGCGGTTCCTCTAGTGGTTGATGTGGGTATTGGCGATAACTGGGATGAAGCGCATTGATAACTGAACTTATTCAAAAACATCCAGTCCTACTTTGCAGACGTCATGCGACGCAGGGTCTATCTCCCCTCCTTACATAGACCCTTATCCTGCTTTCCCAAGACAGGGTATTTTTGATCCCGACGATACCTTAATTTCGTCGGGGTTTTTTTTGGCAGCTGAGCCTGTATGGCGATCACTCCACGGCATCTACTGTCGGTAAGCTGCGGCCCCTTGTAAACCCACTGAAACAATTAAAATCAATGGCCCAGCTCAAACCACCCATCCAGCACCCGATGCGCCTCATCAATGCCCTGACGCTTCAATGAAGAGAAGAGCTGAACAGTCACTATATCACCATAGCTGGCGGCCTCCTGCCGCATGCTGAGCAGTGCGCTGTTGGCAGGCCCCTTTTTCAGCTTGTCGGACTTGGTCAGCAAAATATGCGTGGGGAAGCCATTTTGCACATTCCACTCCAGCATCTGCCGGTCGAAGTCAGGCATGGGGCGGCGGCAGTCCATCAGCAGAATCAGCCCCTTCAAACACTGCCGCTCTTCCATATATTGCGCCAATGACTTCTGCCACTGGTTTTTTACCGACACTGCCACCTTGGCATAGCCATAACCCGGCAGATCGACCAGTCGTCGATCCTCATCCAGCGCAAAGAAGTTAAGCAGTCGGGTACGCCCCGGTGTTTTGCTGGTGCGCGCCAGCGATTTTTGTTGGCACAGTGTGTTGATGGCACTCGATTTGCCCGCATTGGAGCGACCCGCAAAGGCCACTTCATAGCCCTCATCCGGTGGAGCCTGCGAGATCTGTGCAGCACTGGTCAGAAATGCAGCGCGGTGATAGTAGGGATTCATGACGCTACTCAGCCCGCACCCAATGACCCGATTTTCCGCCAGACTTCTCCAGCAGCTGCACCTGCTCGATGGTCATGCCGCGATCAACTGCCTTGCACATATCGTAGATGGTGAGCAGCGCCACCTGGGTGGCGCAGAGCGCCTCCATCTCCACCCCGGTCTGACCACGGGTCTCCACCACTGTGCGGCAGTAAACCGCGCACTCTGCCGCCTCTGGCGTCAGCTCAATCTCAACATGGGTGAGCGCCAGGGGGTGGCAGAGCGGCACCAGATCTGCCGTGCGTTTGCTGGCCATAATCCCGGCAATCCGGGCAATGCCCAGGACATCGCCTTTTTTGTGGCCGCCCTGTTCAATCCGAGCCAGGGTTTCAGGCTGCATGCGTATGCACCCCTGCGCAACAGCAACGCGGGAGGTAACATCCTTGCCGCCCACATCGACCATGTGCGCCTCTCCGGCCTGATTAAAATGTGTGAGCTCTCTCATGACTTTTCTGCTTTGGGCTAGTACATCAACCACATTATATTGGCGGATAAAGAGTACGGCCAAGAGTGATGGAATAGCTCAATACTAAAGCGCTGCTATCCGTCAATATAACCTGGACGGTGTACTAGAAGCTCGGCTTTTCAGGTGTGCTCCGATAGTTCGCTATCCCGCTGACAATTTCGGCTTTGGCTGCATCTGCATTTTCCCACCCCTCGATCTTGACCCATTTGCCCTCCTCCAGATCCTTGTAATGGTCAAAGAAGTGAGCAATCTGATTCAGCAAACCCTGGCCTTCCGGCAGATCAGCAACCTCTCTTACCCCTTTGTAGAGTGGGCTGATCTTGGCCAGGGGAACCGCCAGAATCTTGGTGTCGACACCCGACTCATCGGTCATATTCAACATGCCAATGGGGCGGCACTCAATCACTATTCCGGTCAACACAGGGATTGGGGTTACCACCAGCACATCCACCGGATCACCATCATCGGACAAGGTATGAGGAACATAGCCATAGTTACAGGGATAGTGCATTGCGGTGCCCATGAAGCGGTCGACGAACATGGCGCCTGACTCTTTATCCACCTCATATTTAACCGGATCTGCATGGGATGGGATCTCGATAATTACATTGATTTTATTTGGAGCATCTTTGCCGCAACTGACTCTATCCAGGTTCATCTGTCTTTTTTCGCCTCAGGGAATAAAAAAGGCCGGAGAGTCCGACCTCATGCTGGCTGGTAAGATAACGGATTACCCCCCGAAAAGACAAGATTTTCTGGGGGTTTCTGTGGTTTTGGGCTGAAACTTGCTTGTATTGGGGAAACAGTGCACGAAACAGGGGCGTCGTCTCTACCATGAACTCTCATACATTCAGGGCAGTGGGATTCTTGGCATATACCCCGGTTCTAAAGTGGTTCTGTGCCTGACGACAAGCAAGGTTTCATATCACCATACGGATCAAAAATCTGACTCAAAATGGCTGCTCCTCGCTACAGCCCCTATTCTCGGGCAGCCTCCAGGTTACAGTTTAAACTCGCCCAGTTTCTTCGGCACGGCTGCGTTCTTGAGCGTCACATAGTTAGGCAGCCCATTTTCATACTCTGGATAATCCTCACCCTGAATCAGTGGAGAGAGGTAGCGGCGACACTCATCAGTGATACCAAAGCCATCTGCGGTGATGAAATTCTCTGGCATCATCTTCTCTACATTGGCCACGTCGGCCAGATCAGCGGCTGCGATCTCCCAGGTATAAGGCTCATCAGAGGTACGTATGATGGCCGGCATAATGGCATTTCTGCCCTCCAGCGCCAGCTCCACTGCCGCCTTGCCCAGAGCATAGGCCTGCTCAACATCGGTCTTGGATGCAATGTGGCGTGCGGCGCGTTGCAGGTAGTCCGCCACTGCCCAGTGGTACTTCACACCCAGCTCCTCGCGAATGATGTTGGCCACCACTGGCGCCACACCACCCAGCTGGGCATGGCCAAAGGCATCACGCAGCCCCTGGTCGGACAGAAACTTGCCATCCGGCCCCTTTACACCTTCCGAAACCACCACCGAGCAGTAACCATACTGCGCTATCTTCGCCTTTACCTGAGCGATAAAGGCCGTCTGATCAAAGACAACCTCGGGGAACAGAATCAGTATCGGCAGATCATGATCCGCATCTGCCGCCAACCCGCCCGCCGCTGCAATCCATCCGGCATGACGCCCCATCACCTCCAGCACAAAGGCCTTGGTTGAGGTCTTGCACATGGATGCCACATCAAAGCTCGCCTCTCGTGTTGAGACGGCAATATACTTTGCCACCGAACCAAAGCCAGGACAGTTGTCGGTAATGGGCAGGTCGTTATCTACCGTCTTTGGCACATGGATCGCCTGGATTGGAAAACCCATCTTCTCAGAGAGCTGCGAGATCTTGTGACAGGTATCGGCAGAGTCGCCACCACCGTTATAAAAAAAGTAGCCAATATCATGCGCCTTGAAGACCTCAATCAGACGCTCATACTCGCGCCGGTTCTCTTCCAGACTTTTCAGTTTATAGCGACAAGAGCCAAAGGCACCGGAAGGTGTCGAGCAGAGCGCGGCAATGGCCTCATCCGGCTCTTGGGCCGTATCGATCAGATCTTCAGTCAAGGCACCGATGATGCCGTTGCGACCGGCATAGAGATTGCCAATTCTATCGGGGTATCTGCGAGCCGTCTCTATCACGCCACAGGCCGAGGCATTGATAACAGCGGTCACTCCTCCAGACTGTGCATAAAAGGCGTTCTTCATTGTCATGATCCTTATTCCGGTAGTTTCTAATCGTTATGATGAATCTGGATAGAGAATAGCGTAATGGTTATTTCTTACCAAGATAATTATCCCCAATTAAGAGTAAAAACCACATTGACTTCATGCAATAGGTGAGGGTAGGTTACGCACTATGAACAGGCCGCTGTCAAACACCCGATAATATAGACACGATATCGAGGCTGGCGATCCGCGATAACTGGAAACAACACAAGAACATTTATAGAGGCAAAAAAAGCCATGAGAATTGTACTATTGGGCGCGCCAGGTTCTGGCAAAGGAACTCAGGCAAAAAAACTGGTTCAGCGGTATGGTATCCCGCAAATCTCAACCGGAGATCTGCTAAGGGCAGCGGTAGCAGCACAGAGCCCCCTCGGCATCCAGGCCAAGCAGACTATGGATGCCGGCCTGCTGGTCTCGGACGAGATTGTACTGGGCATGATTCAGGATCGACTCAGCCAGCCTGATGTAAAAAACGGCTACATTCTGGATGGCTTTCCACGCAACACAGCCCAGGCTGAAGCACTGGATGAGCTGCTCGATAAACTTGGGCAGCCGCTGGATATATCACTGCTCATCGACGTAGACCCCGACATCATCATGCAGCGACTGGAAGGTCGGCGCACCTGTGAGTCCTGCGGCCAGATGTACAACATGTACACCAATCCACCACAGGTTGACGGCATCTGTGACAAATGCGGCGGCAAACTTCACCAGCGCAGTGATGACAATGAAACCACCATCGACAACCGGCTAAAGGTATACCGGCAGCAGACGGCTCCACTGGTTGAATATTACCGGGCTGTGAACAAACTGGGGCAGATCCAGGGCACTGGTGATATCGATGACATCTTTGATGCTGCCTGCAAAATTCTGGATGGCATCACACAAAAAGAGCAGCCCGAAGCCATAGAGCCTCCTGCAAAAACAGAACCACAAACAACACCAGAAAAGAAAGCAGCGACTAAAAAGAAGGTCACCAAGAAGAAAACCGTAGCAAAGAAAAAGGTAGCAACTAAAAAGAAGGTCACCAAGAAGAAAACCGTGACAAAGAAAAAGGTAGCGACTAAAAAGAAGGTCACCAAGAAGAAAACCGTGACAAAGAAAAAGGCAGCGACTAAAAAGAAGACCGCCAAGAAGAAAACCGTGGCAAAGAAAAAGACAGCAACTAAAAAGAAGGCCGCCAAGAAGAAAACCGTGGCAAAGAAAAAGGCAGCGACTAAAAAGAAGACCGCCAAGAAGAAAACCGTGGCAAAGAAAAAGGCAGCGACTAAAAAGAAGGCCGCCAAGAAGAAAACCGTGGCAAAGAAAAAGGTAGCAACTAAAAAGAAGGCCACCAAGAAGAAAACCGCAGCAAAGAAAAAGGTAGCAACTAAAAAGAAGGCCACCAAGAAGAAAACCGCAGCAAAGAAAAAGGTAGCAACTAAAAAGAAGGCCACCAAGAAGAGGTCAACAACCAATAAAAAAGCAGCGGCCAAAAAGAGGACTGCCGCAAAGAGAGGAGCGTCAAAGGGGAAAGCGGTTGGGAAAAAACCCGCTGTAAAAAAGAGAGTCGTTAAGAAAAAAGCGGCCAAGAAGAAAACAGCGCGCAAAAAGCGCTGATAAAAAAGGGGGCGGAAACGCCCCTTTTTTTACATATAGCATATAGAGAATAGATACTCAGATCACATAAGCCCTGCGTATTCTGATCTAGGAGGCTGTCCGAGAATAGGTGAATGTGCGATTTGTCAAATATTAACTCCTTATAATTCAACCAGTTAAAAATCTCGATTCACAAAAAACCGAGTTCTCGGACAGCCTCCTAGGCGGCTGCCCAAGAACAGGCCATATTGCGGCCAATCAAATATAGACCTCTTAATAATTCAACAAGTTAAAAACCTCAATGTGCAAAAAACCAAATTTCCGGACAGCCTCCTAACGCTGCCTATTACCCACAATATAGCGCTGAACCAACCAAGCGAAATACTGCATGCTTAATGCATGAGCACACAAAACCAAACGAACACTATCAGCGACCTCCTTCTTAGCCCATCTTCCGAGCCAAACCACAGTAAGTCATTGATACTCACCTCACGCCAAAAATAATAGCTATAAATAACAATCTGTTAGAGTTTCGCCTCAAAATGTAGTGCCATAAGAGGCGCAGCATACAGACTAACTGTCTGTTTTTTAAAGCATTATTGTCAGTGAAATCGGAAGATGGGCTAACGAACAAGGATAGATCGTGTGAGCAAAGCACAGCGCAGTGAACTACTGCGCTCATCCGAATTGTTGGACGAACCCGTTTTTCTATCTGGAATCATTACTACAGAAAATATCTTTTTTGCGGCAATGCCTCTCCTGCAGATTCCGGATGGATGCAACAGAAGACAAGGCCATTGCCAGTTTAAGCTGTGTTTTTGTCGAAGCTTTTGTGTACATATTGGATTGGGAATCTTCTCCGGTCTTATGAGTGAAAAATCTTGGGGCTATGCCATATTGAGTAGGGGATACAGCTATTTTTCATAGACACAGACGCCTGGTGGTAGAGCAACGCAGGAGCAGTTTGCCGAGACCACTGAGAACACAGAGTTATCGTTTGTAACGTTTAATTCCATTGACCAACCTGGATGCATTAAAATTTATCAGCAATCCCGTAGAGATATGC
>JAKISI010000035.1 GCA_021648685.1 Candidatus Polarisedimenticolaceae bacterium | reverse complement strand
AGATCGGCCGAAATGAGCCATGTATCTGTGGCAGCGGGAAGAAGTACAAGAAATGTTGCGGAGCCGCTGCTTGAGTAATTTTGTTAATCAGTCATTAAAATGGCGGTCAGAACTCGGTACTCTCAAGTTTTTTGTAGTAGTAGTTATATAACTACTACTACAACTACTTACCCTCAAATTTTGAGGGCACAAATTTTGTGCCCCATCAACCGCCTTTAAATTTTGATGCTGGTGATTAGCATGGTTTTGATTGGTTGCTGGGTTACGAAGTTCACTCATCACCTTGGCACTAAATGCAAAGTAACGATGTGGTAAGTTCTTTGTTACCACTTCCGTGGCTTGCACTCTGCGAGTAACTGGGTGTTCGTCAGTGCAAACATTACGGCCTGCATCTATGTCTTCGTCAATGGTATCTAAAGCACCTTGGGCAACAATCTTAACTCTGGCATGGTGATGGTTGGCAGAGTCACATAAAAACTGCATGTAACTGGAATCAAGATGGATTGCATCAACCAGCGGTAGAGGCTCATCATGCAAGGCAAAGACATTACCTTGAAAGCGGCCACTGGATCCTCTGATCCTGGCACACAGGGTTAACCAGCGGGTGATACGCAGTATAGCAATGGCTCTGGATATGGTTGCTGTAGAGGATACATTGGCTGTTTTTGCAATGTAGGTATAACTGGGGAAAGCTGTATATCCACCTGTCTCGCTGGCTTGAAGCCGAATGGCCATCCACGTGAGTTTATCTACGGGTTCAAGTATTGGGTCTTGAACAACCAATGTGGGAAAGGAGGTATGCTGGTTCCCAAGAAACAGCATTGTATCTGATGGGCCGTGGGTTTCATGCTCTTCGGCATGTTCTATGGTTGATTTTATTAGGGCATCAAGCTCCAGTGTCTCATGGCGTATTCCTGATGCGTTACTGCTCATTTGCATGTTGTTGCTTTTCCAAATTGCCAAACTCATCCCAGCGCTGGGTTAAAATCCAGATGGCTCGCATTGACAGGTCTGTCTCTTTGTGGATCTCCATGTACTGCTCCGGTGTCAGTAATCCCGATGCATCTTCATCAACCAGGCTTGACCAGATCTCCCAGAGTTGTTTGGAGCCCTCTTCATCTGGTTCAGGTGGTCGTCCGACTGAGGGGTCAACCGATAGGGTTCGACGCAGCCGTGTGTAGTCACGTGGATTCAGACCATACAGTACCTGCAACATCTCTTGAGGTGCATCAGCTGCAATCATGGATTGCAGCATCTCCTCTGATTCCCGCTGAGTGCAGAGATGATCAATCATGGGCCAGTAGACTTGACGATTGAGCGTGATTTTCAGGCAGTGAGCACGCAGGGATTCTATTCGATAGAGATCAGCAAGGCTCATTTCTCGCAGGGCATCAATCTCTTTGGGGCCGAAGTTCATATTGCGAAGTGCAGGAAGATCCCCTTCCGCTAAGCAGCGAATTGCATACATGAGTACGGCCGTTACCAGATCAGATTCTTTGTTGCCTTCCATTTCGTTACTCCCAAAGCATTGTGTTGGTCTCATCTGCGAGATGGTGTATCTGACGGTAGGTATCCATGAGGTTTAATAGATCGCTCCAATCACGTTCGCCCAGGCGACGCCAGAGTCGGTTGCCTGTGTGGCCTGGATCGAGTGTCCAAATGCTATTGAACAGCAGTCCTGCATCTTGTTGTTCGAGGGCTTGATAAAGCAGAGAATCTGGTGACAGTGTGGGCAGGATAGATTCGATAGGGGCAACGGTTATCTCTGCCGCTGCCGCAAGATGCCACCAGACCATGGATACCTGGCTCAGGGTGTCATCATCCAGCTGGTCTGCAAGGGTTGGATCCGGCACATCTCGGAGAATGAATCCAAGACCTTTACCAGTGAGTGGTTCAACAAGATCACTGATGCCGTTCCTTTGTGCAAGACGGGCAGCTAATGTCCAGGCTCGTCCGCGTAGTGATTTGAGATCTTTGGGGGCAGACTGTCCTGTTGTGAGTAGCTGGTCAGCAGCTGATATTAACTCACTTGCATTGAGATTTTCATCTGGTTCTGACTGCATTGCAGACTGTTCAGTTTCTATGCTGATGGGTAACTCATTATCTGAACTTATTGCTGTACCATCGGGTGGAGACTGTTGGCCTACATTACCTTCATCATTCATTATTGGCAGCGCAGATGACTCACTTGATTCAACCGAACCAACCTCATTTTCATTGACAAGATCATCCTCAAGTTCTGGGATTGTCAGTTCACGTCCTGCTAATTGTGCATCAAGTTCAATGCGCACAATCTGGATACTGATCTCGGCTAATTCAGCAATCTCTGTCTCTAAGGCTTCATGCAGCAGCCCGGTATCCCACTCAGAGGAGTCATAGCGTTTACACAACGTAAAGAACACCTCATCAAAAACACCGTCATCACCCAAGTCATGTTTTTTCCAGAGTTGAGATGCGGCTCGATCCAGCGCACGTATTCGCTGAACCTGTGGTCGGCCTAACCCGGCATTCAGTGCTTTTGGGATCAATGGAAGCAGTCGATTGACTGCATAGCCCATGCGAGAGATTAATCCTGGACTGAGAGAGTAGCCACCTGTGGCTAATATCATCTGGAGTTGTCTCAGTGATATATCTTCAAGATCAAGCTCTTCTTCAAGCAGCTGTTTGATATCGAAAATAGCCCGTGCTTTATCAATGAAAACCAAGGCACCACGGAGGTCATTTTCCCGTAGATGTGCCAGGAGCACATCTGACTCAGTACTCCATGGTTTGAACAAACACTGGGCTTGAGCAAATCGAGCATCATTGGTCTCTGCATATAGCTCTTGCAAAGCGACCAGGCGGGTATTGCCACCAGAGTGAACAAGATAGCCATCTGTTTCCGGGCGCTGAGTAATGACCAATGGTTGATCAAGACCATTGGCTCGTATTGAAGCCTTGATCCGATCAAACTCAGGGTTTTGACCCCGGCGTGGGTTACGTTCATAGGGCTGGATTTGGTCAATCTGCAGCAGCATGAATGCGGCACCTGCTAATTGCTGTTTATCCATCTGCATCACTATTGATCCTGTGATTGTTGACAGGCATTACATGATTTCCGATACCGCCCCTGGCTGGTCACTTTCATGGCCGTTCCACATTCTCGGCAACGGTGGCGGTAATAGAGTGTGCAGCCGGGACAAATGACGCCACTACCGGCAACCGATGCAAGATACTGCACCCTGCAGTGGTTGCATTTACGCTCACGCCAGACATCCATGGCTACAAGAAGCGGCACGAAGGAGGCGCGCGTTATATTGAGCAGTGGTTCTCTAACCAAAACCAAGTACCCCTCATAGACATCTATCAGCTCACAAGCCTTGGTTCGCTCCATCTTTACTGGTTGCTTATAGAGCTGCCAGATCACTGAAGCATGCAACATGCGTCGTATATCTTTCCGGTACCAGCCATCAGAGAACGGCATCTGGCCGGCAGGTGATGGTTGCCCGTTGTACTGACGATAGAACCGTTTAATCACCTTTCGCTCTAATCCTGTCAACTGTTGGACAAGGGTTGCTCGGGCACCAAGCTCAACTAATCGAATGGCTTCAAGCGATGTTTGCACATGAAGATAGAGGTCAACACCTGCCGATACCTTAGCCGAGCCACCAAGGTGTCTCAGCTCATTGGCCAACCCTTTATTAGAGCAAATCATGGGCAGTGATCATCTCATTACTCAGGCTGAACCATGATGGCAAGGCTGGCATGTTCCAGAACAGCATTGATCTCATCCTGGTTGCCTTCTTTGAGGGCCTTGAACAGACGCGCCCACCACAAAGGTTGGCCCCGCGCCATTAATAGCGGTGCTTTGATCTTTGCAATTTCTGCCAGGCTCTCACCGGAGGTGTGTGCAAGCACGTCAATAAGATCTAAAGGCAAACCCAACACAGCCGATGCAAGTTCCGGTTGTTTTTTGGCAATGTCACGGGCTTGGAGCAGGTACTGCAGGTTAAGACTGGAGAAGTCGATTTCCATATAGTTCCCTTGTTTCCTGATGTTTCTTGCCCTTTGCAAAATAACGGATGTAGTTTGTCCAGCGCCTGCGGACTCAATTAGAGTAACCACTTCTTATCTATCTTTTCTGTGCGCCATAGCTTGTTTCTGGATTAATGTGGCCATCCATGTCCTGATCTATGATCTCTGCAACCCTACGCGCTTCAAAATAGACCCGACGCCCAAACCGCCGCCGCGATGCAGCCAGGGTCACCGTAAACGGCTGCATTTTGCGTGACATCGCCATGCGCAGACCATTGGGCGTGCTATGCATAACCTCGGCCAGGTGTTTGAGGGTCAACATTGGGCCGTAGCGAGTCAAAAGATACTGGTGTGTTGCAGAAATAGGTTCGCTCACAAGCTGTTCTCCTTGGTGTCTTTCTTCCCTTGCTATGTTAATCATCACGATAGAAATAAATAGCTCCATAAGCGCGCCGCCAGCGTGCACCTTTCGAGCTAAATTACGACATGAGAATCTGCTGCCGGTTTTCAATGATTACTGCCTGACAGGAATTAATCGACTATTTATCAGAGATGCTATTTCATGGGGATTTGGTCTTGATATACTGGCACTACTATCTGCTCAGCACTTGCCAAATAGCCAGGTCAAGATATGTTTGCTATTAATCGTTGCATAAGTACTGGCATTAGAATGTGGCCTTTCCCCAGTAATTACTACAGGATTTACCGCCAATACTTATGCAACGATTAATACCACGCATTGCAGCCAACTGGATTTAGCGCAAAGTAAAACAACAAGGTATCAAGAATAACAAAATCAGAGCTGATCGATGCCATTGTCAAGCAACAAAGCCATCTGGCCCACCATGATGTGGAACTCGCGGTTAGGTGCATGCTTGAACACATGAGCCAAACCCTGGCATCGGGCGGACGTATTGAGATTCGAGGTTTTGGGAGTTTTTCTCTAAATTACCGCCAACCACGGCAGAGCCGTAATCCGAAGACTGGAGCCACCGTTGCTCTCACTGGAAAGCATGTGCCCCACTTCAAGCCTGGCAAAGAGTTGCGGGATCGGGTGAATTCCGAATTTCACAGAAACCAAGGCGAGTTCAGTTGAGCTTGATGCTAGCAGTCAGCATTATTTTACAAACACTCATCACCCATGACACCCAGGCGTCATCTCCCTCATTTTCTCAAATAAATAGCTAGAAAGCGGCTTCCCAAGGATGCGCTTATGGAGTTATTTATTTTCTCCCAGATGTTTACCATAGCAAAGGAAGAAAGACACCAAGGAGAACGCCTTATGAGTAAATCTTTCACTTCAATGCATCAGTATCTGATGACACACAATGATCGAATGACCTCGCCACAGATGGAATCTGGAATCACACGCAGTATTTGCTATGCCCCAAGAAACATCCCTACTTGGGATTGATACGGGTGCTCTCAAATACTGGATTACTAAGCCTGGAGCCCATCTGCCCAGTCGAGGCAGGCTTCTTGTGAACACCCTTGACCTCAAACAGGCGGCCGAGTTTCTGCATATGTCACCCGCCGTCCTACGGCAAAAGGCCTGCGCAGGAATCATCAAAGGCGCTAAACCCGGTAAACGCTGGGTATTTCTGGAAAATGACCTTGCTGACTACTTACGATCGCTATACCCTAGTAATGGGCAAGCGCTGCAATGTGGCACGGCACAGGAGATCAAACCATGCCACTCTACAAACGCGGCGATACGTGGTGGGTGCGATTCAGTACCCCCAACGGCCAGCAGATACGCAAATCTGCTCAAACTGCCAACCGGCAGTTAGCGCAGGAGTATCACGACCGTCTCAAAGCCGACTACTGGCGGGTCTCAAAACTTAGGGACAAACCTCGTCAAAAGTGGGAAGAAGCAGTCGAACGCTGGCTAACAGAGAAGAAAGGTGAGAAAGCTTCTCTGGAAGATGACATCGGCCATCTAAGATGGGTACATCCCTATCTTTTTGGTCTGTATCTGGATGAGATCAATAGGGATGTTTTGGACAACCTGACCAAGGCGAGAGTCTCTGACGGTGTAGCGAATGCTACAGTCAATCGGTTACTTGAGGTAGTACGCGCAATTCTCAGGCGAGCAGAAAGAGAATGGGAGTGGCTGGAACGTGCTCCTCATGTTCGGATGTTACCTGAGCCTAAACGTCGTGTTCGCTGGCTTACTATGGAAGAGGCAGACAGGCTGTTAGAGGAACTACCTGAGCATCTGGAAGAGATGGCTCGCTTTTCACTGGCTACTGGTCTGAGGCAGTCCAATGTGGTGAAGCTTGAATGGTCGCAGGTAGATATGGAACGTCGGTGTGCCTGGATTCACGCAGATCAGGCAAAAGCCAAGAAGGCGATCCCAGTACCATTAAATGCAGATGCCATATTGGTGCTAAGGAGACAAATAGGTAAAAACCTCACATGGGTGTTTACCTATAAGAAAAAACCAGTCACTAAGGCTAATAACCATGCCTGGCGCAAAGCATTGCTCCGAGCAGGGATTAAGAACTTCCGATGGCACGATTTGCGGCACACCTGGGCAAGCTGGCATGTGCAACAGGGGACACCGCTTAACGTACTACAGGAACTTGGGGGCTGGTCGGACTACGAAATGGTCAGGAAATACGCACATCTGTCAGTGGAACATTTGGCGGAACATGCGGACAAGCTTTCTCAGACCAGGCTGGTTAGCACAAATCTAGCACAGTCCGGAAATGGGAAACAAAAAAGTGGCTCGACTTGCGTCATAACCGCTTGATTTGTAACACTAAAATGGCGCGCCCGGAAGGATTCGAACCTCCGACCCCCTGGTTCGTAGCCAGGTACTCTATCCAGCTGAGCTACGGGCGCTTGACTGAGGGGCGCATTGTGCTGATATGGCACTCTATTGTCAACGAAAATGTTTGTGGGAAGAGAGGTGCCCTGTAGCTTAGTGCTGCGTTTGGCGGCTGGGCTGTAAACACCCATTTAACTACACCACAGAGCGGAAAGCTTAGTCGAATCAAGAGCAATATCCCATGGCGGAGCGCGGGCTTATTACCGAAGTAATGGTGGAGAAAGCAATTTGGTAGGGTCACCTTTTATTCCTCTTCTTTTGACCTATACTGGCTGCAAGCAAGGCTGTTTTGTTCCCTCCTTCAGGATAAACCAAAATTTATTTAGCCATGGAAAAATCTATAGAATCTGTCCTTTACGGGACAAACCTCACCTTTGTTGCTGAGCTTTATGCCCGGTATCTGAAAAACTCCCAGGACGTTGATTCAAGCTGGTGCTCTTTTTTCTCTCAACTGGGGGATGATGAGGTTGCCGTGTTGCAGGATCTAGGTGGTGCCAGTTGGGCCCCAGCCTCTTCAAGTGTGGTTGAACCATCTGCCACAGTGCCACCAAACAATATTGAAAATACCGGGCGTGAGGCGACGCTGCACTCCATCCGGGCGTTGATGCTGGTACGTGCCTATCGCGTGCGTGGGCATCTGAATGCCAGCTGTGATCCGCTGGGCCTGGAGGCCAAAGAGATTCACCCAGAGCTGGACTACAGAAGCTACGGCTTCAGCGATGCGGACCTGGATGAGTCCATCTTTATTGATCATGTGCTGGGGTTGGAATGCGCCACCCTGCGGGAAATCATTCAGATATTGCAGGAGACCTATTGCGGCAATATTGGTGTTGAGTTTCTACATATTCAGGATCCTGACCAGAAATCCTGGATTCAATGTCGCATAGAGGGTATCCATAACCAGACCTCATTTACCGAGAAGGGAAAGAAGGCGATATTGGAACGCCTGGTCGAGGCCGAGGGGTTTGAGCAGTTTCTGCACACCAAACATACGGGTACTAAACGCTTTGGTCTGGATGGTGGTGAGAGCCTGATCCCGGCGATGGAACAGATTCTTAAGCGCGGTGGTCAGCTTGGAGTCAAAGATGTGGTTATTGGCATGCCGCACCGCGGTCGGCTCAATGTGCTGGCCAATGTGATGCGCAAACCCTATCGGACGATCTTTGCCGAATTTCTGGGTCGCCCCTCTCACCCGGAAGAGGCGCAGGGTTCTGGCGATGTAAAATATCATCTGGGCACCTCGGCCGATCGTGAGTTTGATGGCAACCTTGTCCACCTGTCGCTAACCGCCAACCCCTCTCATCTTGAAGCGGTCAACCCCGTCGTGCTGGGCAAGGTGCGGGCAAAGCAGGCGCACTGCAAGGAAACCGAGCAACAGCAGATCATGGGGTTGTTGCTACATGGTGATGCTGCTTTTGCCGGGCAGGGGCTGGTCTCTGAGTCGCTGGATCTGGCTCAGCTGAAAGGGTACCAAACGGGCGGAACCATCCACTTTATTGTCAATAACCAGATCGGCTTTACCACCAACCCAAGCTACTCCCGCTCTTCACCCTATCCATCCGATGTTGCGAAGATGACGCAGACTCCGATCTTCCATGTCAACGGTGATGACCCGGAAGCGGTGGTGCATGTTGCCCGGATTGCCACAGAGTTTCGCCAGAAGTTCAAGCATGATGTCGTGATTGATATGTTCTGTTACCGGCGCTATGGCCATAATGAGAGTGATGAGCCCTCGTTTACCCAGCCGATCATGTACCGTGCCATTGCCAAACATAAGACGATCAGCCAGATCTATGCAGAGCAGCTGATAAGTGAAGGGCTGCTGACCCCTGCCCAGGCTGATCAGATGACCAGTGATTTCAAGACTCGGCTGGAGCGGGATTTTGCATCAGCTGATGATTTTACCGCAGACAAGGCCGATTGGCTGGAGGGCAAGTGGGAAGGGCTGAGCATTCTTCAGGAGGAAGAGGAGTTTCACAACGACGCAACGACCGTGCCCACAGAGCAGCTGCAACGGATTGGTGCGGCGCTGATTCGCCAGCCGGAAGATGTCCTGCTGCATCGCAAGATTCTCCGGCTGTTTAAAAACAAGCAAAAGATGCTGGAGTCAGGTGAAGGATTCGACTGGGCGATGGCCGAGGCGCTGGCCTTTGGCTCATTGTTGTGTGAACAGATCCCGATACGTCTATCAGGCCAGGATTCAGGGCGTGGAACCTTCTCCCACCGCCACTCGGTATTGGTCGATCAGCAGAATGAGCGGCGTTATATCCCGCTGAACCATCTGGCCGATCAGCAGGCTCGATATGAGGTGATTGACAGCCCCCTCTCCGAGGCCGCCGTTCTGGGTTTTGAGTATGGCTACACCCTCTCTGAGCCCAACGCCCTGGTGATCTGGGAGGCGCAGTTTGGCGATTTTGCCAATGGTGCCCAGGTGATCATCGACCAGTTCATCAGTTCCGGTGAGTCAAAGTGGTTGCGCCTCTCCGGCCTGGTCATGCTGCTGCCGCACGGCTATGAAGGGCAGGGGCCAGAGCACTCTTCAGCCCGGCTGGAGCGCTATCTTCAGCTCTGTGCTGAAGACAATATCCAGGTGGTCAACCTCACCACACCCGCCAACTATTTTCATGCCTTGCGGCGACAGGTGCATCGTAATTTTCGTAAACCGCTGATTGTCATGGCACCGAAGTCGCTATTGCGGCACAAACAGTGTGTCAGCATGCTGGCCGATATGGGGCCGGAATCGCTCTTTCACCGGGTGATTGGAGAGAGTGGCTCCCTGGTGGCGGATGAGGGCGTCAGGCGTGTTGTGCTCTGTAGCGGCAAGGTCTATTACGACCTGCTGCAAGCGCGGCAAAACCAGGGTATTGATGATGTGGCCATTGTACGGGTCGAACAGCTCTATCCCTGGCCGCGAGACAGTCTGGTCGAGGTGGTCAAATGCTATAAGAATGCAGAGCTGGTCTGGTGTCAGGAGGAGCCAGCCAACATGGGTGCCTGGCTGTTTGTCATGCCGCGCCTGCAATTCATATTGGACGCGATCCAATGTGCCAATGATCGCCCGGTCTTTGTCGGGCGAGCCGCTTCAGCCTCTACCGCCACTGGCTCTATGGCCAAACACCGGGAAGAGCAGAACCTGCTGGTGGAGCAGGCATTGAATGTCTCATTGGCAGAGCTGCAACAACCCTTTCGGCGGGCCACTCCACTGGCTGGTCTGACGCAACCTTCTGAATAAAAAACTGATTGAGGACATTATGGATATAGAGATTACGGTTCCTACCATTGGTGAATCAATAACGGAAGCGACGGTGCTGAAATGGCTGAAATCTGTCGGTGAAGCGGTTGCGCTGGATGAGCCGTTGCTGGAGCTGGAGACAGATAAAGTGACCATTGAGGTCAATGCCCCGGCTGCAGGCCTGCTCAAGAGCATACAGGTGGATGAGGGGGAGGATGTCGAGATTGGCGCGGTGCTTGGCCTGATTGCAGAAGCGGATTCAGTAGCAGCAGAGAGTGCCTCTTCAGCCGCCGCTGAGCCGAAAGTCTCCCCGGCGGCAGTGCCAGAGGATGAGGTGTTGATGCCCGCTGTGCGCCGGCTGATTGAAGAGCACAAGCTGGATTCGACCGCCATTCCAACAGCTGGCAGAGATGGGCGTCTGACCAAAGGTGATGTACTGGCCTATCTTGAAGCGGCCAAGGCCGAGCCAACGCCGGTGCGCGCAGCAGAGGCTGCTCCGGCACCGCCTGCAGCCGAGGCTCCTGCTGCCACACAGCCTCAGGAAGAGCGTGTGCGCATGACCCGCTTGCGCAAACGCATGGCTGAGCGTCTGAAAGAGGCCCAGAATACGGCTGCCATGTTGACCACCTTTAATGAAGTGGATATGACCAGCTGCATGGAGATGCGCAGCTGCTATAAAGAGCTGTTTGAGAAAAAATATGGGGTGCGTATCGGCTTTATGTCACTCTTTGCCAAGGCCTGCGTGATTGCCCTGCGGGAATTTCCGGCCATCAATGCGCAGATTGATGGCGATGAAATTGTCTATAAAAATCACTATGACATCGGTGTGGCGGTAGGTTCTGGCCAGGGGTTGGTGGTGCCTGTCATACGTGGGGTAGAGAACCTTAATTTTGCGCAGATAGAGAGCAAGATCCGTGAGTTGGCGGATAGAGCCAAAACGGGGCAGCTTACTCTGGATGAGTTACAGGGCGGCACCTTTACCATCACCAACGGCGGCATCTATGGCTCCATGATGTCGACCCCCATCCTCAACAGCCCGCAGTCTGGTATCCTCGGCATGCACAACATTACCCAGCGGGCGATGGTGATGTCAGACGGCAGCATCCAGGCGCGCCAGATGATGTATCTGGCACTTTCCTATGATCACCGCATCGTCGATGGGCGTGAAGCGGTGGGGTTTCTGGTGCGAATAAAAGAGTGTATTGAAGATCCGCAACGCATGCTGCTGGAGGTGTGAAGGGCACTCTGCCTGCGGGCCATCCAAACTTAGAGAATAATAAAATGAGTGAAAACAGATTTGACCTGATTGTAATCGGCGGTGGGCCGGGGGGGTATGTAGCCGCCATTCGAGCCGCCCAACTGGGGCTGCGGGTTGCCTGCGTAGATAAGCGCGGCGTACCGGGTGGCACCTGCCTGAATGTAGGCTGTATCCCCTCCAAGGCGCTGCTGCAATCCTCCCACCACTATGAATATGCCACAGAGGAGTTTGCTAAGCATGGCATCCAGACCGGCTCACTGGGTATGGATATAGCGGCCATGATGGCACGCAAAGAGAAGGTGGTGATGGATCTAACCAAAGGGATCGAGTTTCTCTTCAACAAAAACGGCGTTACCTATTTTAAAGGAACGGGCGAACTGACCGCCCCGGATCAGGTGAAGGTTACCCTGCTGGAGGGTGAGGAGCAGCTGCTCACCAGCTCCAATGTGCTGATTGCCACAGGTTCTGATGTCGCTACACTGCCGGGGCTTGAGATTGATGAGCAGCGCATCGTCTCAAGCACAGGTGCGCTCAGCCTGGATAGAGTGCCAGCCAGTCTGGTTGTCATAGGTGGTGGTGTGATTGGACTAGAGCTGGGCTCTGTATGGCGACGCCTGGGTGCGGAGGTTACCGTGGTCGAGTTTCTGGATACTCTGCTGCCGGGCATGGATCAGGATGTTCGCAAACAGATGCAACGCAGCATGAAAAAGCAGAAGATGAAGCTGAAACTATCCACCAAGGTTACCGCTGCGGTTGCCGATGCAGATGGCGTCCGGCTTACTTTGGAGTCCGTTGAAACAGGTGCCGTTGAAACCCTGCAGGCAGATATTGTGCTGGTGGCAGTTGGTCGTCGGCCCTACACATCTGGGCTGGGGCTGCAACAGATCGGTGTCGCACTGGATGAGCGTGGCTTTATTGATGTGGATGAGCATTTTAAAACCAATGTCAATGGTGTCTATGCGGTGGGGGATGTGATTGGCGGCGCCATGCTTGCGCACAAAGCGGAAGAGGAGGGTATGGCGCTGGCTGAACATCTGGCAGGCAAACCGGGCCATGTGAACTATGCGGCCATTCCTGGAATCGTCTACACCTCACCTGAAGTGGCCAGTGTCGGCCGTACCGAAGATGGCCTGAAGCAGGATGGTGTTGCTTACCATGTAGGCAAGTTTCCTTTTAGTGCCAATGCCCGGGCGCGCTGCAATGGAGAGACCGAAGGGTTTGTAAAGATACTGGCGGATGCGAAAAATGACCGGATACTGGGTGTACATATCGTTGGACCCAATGCCGGTGACCTGATCGCTGAAGCGGTTATTGCCATAGAGGTTGGCGCCTCGGCTGAAGATATTGCCCGCACCTGCCACGCTCACCCCAGTATGGGTGAGGCACTCAAAGAGGCCGCCATGGACGTAGATGGCCGGGCCATCCATATTTGAGACACAACAGCCCCGTTCAGGGGCTTTTCTTGCCAATTGTGATAAGTTATTACCCCCGCCACGGTTTCAACAGCTCTTTTTAGGGGGGTATTAAAAATCTCCTGCCGTGGCACCACTCTGGGTGACTATTCGCTGCATCTGAAAAATGAAGGAACTGAATCTTCTAGCTGCCGGGCTGCGTGATCTTAACCTGATTGAAGCCAGTGCCGGCACAGGCAAGACCTTCACCATTACCGGGCTCTATCTCCGACTGTTGCTGGAGATGAACTGCAAGGTAGATAAGCTGCTGGTGGTAACCTTCACTAATGCTGCAACAGCCGAGTTGCGGGAGCGTATTCGCCACCGTCTGGTGGAGGGGTTGCAGGCCTTTGAGCAGGGTGAAAGCAGCGACCCGTTTTACCAGGGGTTGCTGGATCAAAGCGAAAACCATGCGCAGTCACAGCGCCGTCTGCGGCTGGCTATCCTGGGCTTTGATCAGGCGGCAATATTTACTATACATGGTTTTTATCAGCGAGTTTTATCAGAGCATGCCTTTGAGAGCGGCATGCCGTTTGAGACCGAGCTGGTCTCTGAGCAGAGTGAGCTGTTACAGGAGATTACCGCCGACTTCTGGCGCTGCCAGGTGCAGGATCTCTCACCAGGTCTAACGGACTTTTTACTGGCAAAAAAAATAACCCCTGAGGGCCTGCGCTCAAGTGTCCAAAAAGGCATAGGCAGACCCTACCTGGATGTGCGCGGCAGAGCGTTCCCCGCTGACCTGGCGCTGCAAGAGGCTACGTTTCTTCAGGCCTTTGAACAGGTGCGCGGTATCTGGAGCAGTGCCAGGGCTGATATTCAGGATCTGCTGCTAACGGATGCCGGGCTATATAGAACCAAATACCGCAAGGACTGGCTGGGCAAGTGGTTCCAGCAGATGAATAGCTATCTCGACCGGCCCCCTGGCGTTCCTTTTGATAAATTCACCAAATTCACAACCCGCGAACTGGTAGCCTCGGTCAAAAAAGATAAGCCCCCTCCTGGACACAGCTTCTTTGATGCCTGTGAGGTGCTGGCCGAGGCATGGAACGGTGTAGAATCCCGTTATACCCAGGCACTGGTGGCACTAAAAAAGAACCTGTTGGATTACTGCAACCGAGAGCTGTCGGCACGCAAGGCCAGGGCTCGCATCCAATCCTTTGATGACCTGCTGCTGGATCTGCATAAGGCGCTATCGGGTGAGCATGGAGCAGCGTTGATTGAGGCTGTACAGCGGCAATATTCTGCTGTACTGATTGATGAGTTTCAGGATACTGACCCGATTCAATACCAGATATTCTCAATGATTACCCACGGTAGTGAGCTGCCACTCTTTCTGGTAGGCGACCCAAAGCAGGCCATCTACAGCTTTCGCGGTGCTGACATCTTTGCCTATCACAGGGCGTGTGAGGATGCCAGGAATCGTTACACGCTGAAAACCAACTGGCGCTCCGACCCCAAACTGATTGATGCAGTTAATGCGCTGTTTATGCAATCGGATGCCAGCTTTCTGTATGACTGGATTCCGTTTTATAAAGTTGATGCAGCAACCAGGCAGCGGGATGAACTTCGGGATGACGGGGATATCGAGGCACCGTTCAGGATCTGGTTGATGCCTGATGAAGAGAAGGTGATGCCCAGGCAGGAGGCCGAGCGTTTGGCCACAGATGCCACAGCAGCAGAGATTGCCCAGTTGCTGCAACAGGGGCAGGAGAGCCAGATTCAGATTGGCAATCGAAAGCTGAATGGTGGTGATATTGCGGTATTGGTGCGTTCACACCGGCAGGGCAGGGCAATGGCCCGGCAGCTGCGTGAACGAGGTGTCTACAGTGTTCAGCAGTCGCGTGAGAATATCTTTCATAGCGATGAGGCCACGCAACTGCTGCGCGTATTGAGCGCTATTGCAGAACCAGCAAGGCAGGCACGTATCATGGCTGCTCTGGCAACCAATATGCTGGGGCTGGATGGCAATGATATTGAACACCTGAAAACGGATGAGCAGGCACTTGAGCTACAGCTGGAACGGTTTCGCAGCTACCATCAGTGCTGGCTGGAAAAGGGCTTTATCCAAATGTTTCGTCAACTCCTGTCGCATGAAGAGGTGGCAAAGCGGCTGTTGGGCAGAGTGGGTGGTGAGCGCGACTTTACCAACCTGCAACATCTGGGTGAGCTGCTGCATCAATATGAGCGTGCAGCCAGGCCGGGAATGGAGGGTCTGATCAAGTGGTTTTCAGCGCAATCCCAGAGCAGTGACCCGACCAGCGAAGAGCAGGAGCTGCGTCTTGAAAGTGATGAAGAGCTGGTACAGATCATCACCATCCACAAAAGCAAAGGCCTGGAATACCCCATCGTCTTTTGCCCTTTTTTATGGGCAGAGAATATCTATGCAGAGAAGCAGGGAGCCCCCTACTGTTTTCATGATGAGCGGATGGATGACAAGCCTGTGCTGGAGCTTGGCTCGGTGCGTATGGATGCTGATCGAGCCTTTGCCATTCAGGAAGAGCGGGCAGAAAATTTGCGCCTGCTCTATGTCGCACTGACCCGAGCCAAGCATCGCTGCTATATCACCTGGGGCACGATTGCGGGTGCAGAAAAATCGGCGCTGGGCTGGCTGCTGGCCCCCGACAGCAGTGGTCAGATTGCACTCGATGAGCTGGTGGAAACGGCAGCGGGTGGTATTTGGTCTGGCCCCATTCCTGAAGATGAGGGGGCGGCTATTGCCTTCCGCAGGCAACAGGGTGAGAGGGGTTCAGTCAAACCCTTTACCCGGCGATTTGATACGCGTTTGCGTGTGACCAGCTTCAGTGCATTGACCTTCGGGCATGCAACGGATCAGCCCGATTATGATATGCAGCAACCAATGGCAATAGATCGACCCGCTAAAGAGAGTATCTTTGGCTTCCCTAGAGGGGCGCGTGCCGGTCGCTGTATTCATGCCATCTTTGAACAGCTTGACTTCACCCGCTATGAACGAAAAAAACTTGAAAAGCTGGTCGAAGAGGCACTGCTGCTAAATGGGTTTGAAGCTGATTGGGCAGCAGTTGTTGCAGATATGGTTGAGTCTGTTTTAGCCACACCACTGGATAAAACAACAACAGTGACTCTTAATACAGTCAGTGCAAGCCAACGGCTGGTTGAGCTGGAGTTTCATTTTCCTCTGTCACCCATCAACGCAGAGGGTCTGCGCAACCTTCTGTTGAAGCATGATTTTGCAGCAACGGAAGAGATGCACCACGCCATTAAGCGTATCAATTTTGCAGATGTCCGTGGTTTTATGAAAGGGTTTATTGACCTGGTTTTTGAGGTTGATGGTCGCTTCTATCTGGCGGACTATAAATCCAACTGGCTGGGTGATGAGCCCAGTGGCTACTCCAGTGAATCCCTGGCACGCGTGATGGCTCAGCAAGCCTACTATCTGCAATATCTTTTTTACACCCTGGCGCTGCATCGCTACCTGGATCTGCGTCTTCCTGACTATAATTATGATCAGCACTTTGGCGGTGTCTTCTATCTTTTTGTACGGGGTATGCAGCCAGCTACAGGGTCAGAGTATGGTGTCTATTGGGACCGGCCATCGAAGCAGTTGATTGAAGCGATGGATCACTATCTGATTGCACCATGAAACAGCTACAGGCACTAAAAAAACAGGCTCAACTGACTCAATTGGATGTGAGTTTTGCACAGCTGATCTGTCGCCTGGCTGGCAATGAATCAGACGAGCTGGCATGGGCTGCTGCATTGGCAAGTCACGCTACGGCCAATGGCCATGCCTGCCTTGATCTGGCTCGTGAGGCGGGCAGAAAGATCTACCTTGGTGATGCGGCTGGATCGGTTGCATTGCCCGATTTTAAAAGCTGGACAACCGCACTACAGGGGGTATCTGTCGTGGGCCTTCCCGGAGACTACCGCCCATTGATCCTGGATCAGGCCGGCAGGCTCTATCTCTATCGGTACTGGAAATATGAACAGGATATTGCACAGGTGCTGAATAGACGTGCAGGTGCAGCTGCCCCAGCGGTTGATGAAGTTCAACTGCAAAAAGACCTGCATAAACTCTTCCCGGCTTCATCTGCAAAGCCGGATTGGCAAAAAGTGGCGGGGGCAGCGGCGGTATTAAACCAATTCAGTGTTATCTCCGGTGGCCCGGGAACCGGCAAAACCAGCACGGTGATTCGTATTCTTGCACTGCTGCGTCAGCAACCCAAAGGACTGGATTTAAAGATAGCACTGGCTGCACCAACAGGTAAGGCGGCTGCACGCATGCAGGAGGCGATTCATCAGGCAAAACAGGGGTTGCCTGTCGATGAGTCTATTCGCGATGCCATACCGGAAGAGGCCACAACCCTGCACCGTCTGCTGGGTGCACGTATGGATTCTGTCTACTTTCGGCACAATCAACAGCACCCGCTGCCCATTGATGTGCTGATACTGGATGAGGCCTCAATGGTGGATATCGCCCTGATGGCCAAGCTGATCTGGGCGCTGCCTGAGAAGGCGCGTCTTATCATGCTGGGTGACAAGGATCAGCTCTCATCGGTTGAGGCGGGTGCCGTTCTGGCAGACATCTGTGGAGAACAGCAGCTCTTTTCAGCTGCTTTTCATGACAAGCTAACAGGGTTACTGGGGGAGAATCTGCCATCCCGGAGCGATTCGTCCCCAGCCATTGCAGACTCTATTCTACTGCTGCACCGAAGCTATCGTTTTTCAGATAAGAGTGGTATCGGTAGGCTGGCGAAAGCGGTCAATCAGGGCGATGGCAAAGCGGTGCTTGCCCTGTTAAATGATAAGGGCATGCCTGAAATCCATCGGTATACATCCCGTGACACCATTGCAGAAGAGGCCGCTGAGAGCTACAAAAGCTATCTCAAGTGTGTAAAAGCAGGAGCGGACATCGACAGCATCTTTGCCACTTTCAACCGCTTTCGAGTGCTCTGTGCTATTCGAGGTGGACCAAATGGTGTCACCCTGCTGAATCAAAAGATTGAGCAGACACTAGGGGCGCGCAATTTGATAGATACTGGCAGTGATTACTATGCCGGGCGTCCTATCATGGTAACCTGCAATGATCATGGCCTGCGCCTCTATAATGGTGATGTGGGTCTGCTGCTGTTCGATCCGGAGTGTGAGGGGCGTCTGCGCGCCTGTTTTCAAGGCAGTGATGGTGTTGTCCGCAGACTGCTGCCTGCCTCGCTGCCGCAGCATGAGACGGTGTATGCCATGACTGTGCACAAAAGCCAGGGCTCGGAATTTGAGCGGGTATTGCTGGTGCTGCCGGAAGAGGAGAGCCGACTACTCAGCCGTGAGCTACTCTATACCGGGGTTACACGGGCTAAAAGCCGGTTTGAGATTTATGCAGAGGATGGCATATTATTGTCCGCAGTGCAGCGAAGACTATCCAGAACGACGGGCCTGCAGGATCTGCTGTGGGGCAGTCACTCATTGAGGAGCGCATGATGGCAAATAAAAATGTAGCAGTTATCTTATCGGGGTGTGGCGTCTACGACGGTGCTGAAATCCATGAATCCGTCCTGGCATTGCTGGCCTTGGATCGCCAGGGTGCAGATTATCAATGCTTTGCGCCGGATATAGCGCAGCACCATGTTATCAACCACATCACTGGCGATGAGATGCCTGAATCAAGGAATGTGCTGATAGAGGCGGCACGCATTGCGCGGGGGAATATCAAGCCACTGAGTGAATTTGATGCGAGCGCATTTGATGCACTGCTTCTCCCAGGTGGTTTTGGGGCGGCCAAAAATCTCTCGACCCTCGCCTTTGATGGTGCGGAATGCTCAGTCAATCCAGAGCTTTCCAGTGCCGTCACCGCAATGGCAGAGGCGAATAAGCCCATCGGTGCGCTCTGTATCTCTCCGGCAGTGCTGGCAAAGATTCTGACGGGTGCCAGGGTGACGATCGGCAACGATGCCGATACCATCGGTGCCATCGAAGCAATGGGCAGTATTCATCAGCAGACCACGCATGCCGAGGTGGTTATTGATGAGCAGAGGAAACTGGTTACCTCACCTTGCTATATGCTGGATGCTTCGATCAGCCAGATTGCAGAGGGTGCGGATAATGCGGTTCGGGAGCTATTGAAACTAACGTAGACTGAAAGTGGGCGGAGTATGTCAAAGGACAGATCAAAGCTGGATCAAATCGTCATCGATGCCCGGCGTGCAGCGGAGGAGCGTTCCCTGAGCTACCGGGAGCAGTCCCTGCGTCTTCATCCCTGGATATGCGGCCGCTGTGCTCGAGAGTTTACCCGGGCGAACCTCCATGAACTGACAGTGCATCATAAAGATCACAATCACGACAACAACCCGCCTGACGGCAGCAACTGGGAGAACCTCTGCCTCTATTGCCATGATAACGAGCACCAGCGCTATGTGAACCATCTGCGGGGTTATGGTGGTTCGGTAAAAACCGAGCAGAAGGTCACTACATCCAACCCCTTTGCCAGCCTGGCAGATATGCTCAAACAGAGTAAAAGTGACGAGTAATACAGATGAATTTCTAGGGGGCGTTAACAATTACCTGAGTGAGCGTGATTCTGAGTCATTTTTCGTGCTGGCACCAACAGTAGGCGCTTTAGGCGAGGCGCGGTGAGGTGTAATAGTTGCTCTATTGCAACGAATCGCAACGCCGCCAGCGCGGAAAATGGCCAGAATCACGCCACGAACGGTGATTGTTAACACCCTCTAGTACACCGTCCAGGTTATATTGACGGATAGCAGCGCTTTAGATTGAGCTATTCCATCACTCTTGGCCGTACTCTTTATCCGCCAATATAATGTGGTTGATGTACTAGGAGGCTGTCCGAGAATAGGTGAATGTGCGATTTGTCAAATATTAACTCCTTATAATTCAACAAGTTAAAAATCTCGATTCACAAAAAACCGAGTTCTCGGACAGCCTCCTAGGTTAAAGAGCCACAAAAAAAGCCCTCCCCATTACTGGGGAGGGCTTTTTATTTTCAGCTAAAGACGAGATGCTTAGCTGATGTCGGACAGGATGGCGTCCACACTGGCCTTTGCATCGCCGTATAGCATGCGGGTGTTGTCTCTGAAGAAGAGCGGGTTATCCACACCGGCATAGCCCACGCCACGGCCACGTTTCATCACAACCACCGTGCCTGATTTCCAGACCTCCAGCACAGGCATGCCTGCGATGGGGCTGGTTGGGTCATCCAGTGCACTTGGGTTGACGATGTCATTGGCGCCAATGACCAGCACCACATCGACTTGCGGCAGATCATCGTTGATCTCATCCATCTCCAGCACCACATCGTAAGGCACCTTGGCCTCTGCCAGCAGTACGTTCATGTGGCCTGGCATACGGCCAGCCACCGGGTGGATGGCAAAACGGACATTGATATCCTTGGCGCGCAGCTTGCGGGTAATATCGTTGATGGTGTGCTGTGCTTGCGCTACAGCCATGCCATAGCCGGGTACGATCACTACCTCTTTGGCATTGAGCAGCATCTCTGCGGTCTCATCTGCTGAGGTCTCCGGGGCGTACTCCTGCTGTTCACCATCAGCTGCTGGTGCGGCTACACCTCCTTCTGAACCAAACCCACCTGCGATAACAGAGATGAAATTACGGTTCATGGCGCGGCACATGATATAGGAGAGGATGGCACCACTTGAGCCTACCAGTGCGCCGGTAACGATCAGCAGATCATTGTTGAGCATAAAGCCGGTAGCCGCTGCTGCCCAACCGGAATAGCTGTTGAGCATGGAGACCACAACGGGCATGTCTGCGCCACCGATGGCCATTACCATATGTACGCCAAAGATAAAGGCGATAAGGGTCATGACGATCAGTGCTGCGACAGCACCACTGCTGTGCTCGCCACCGACAAAGACGCCGCCGAGGATGATGCAGGCCACACCGAGACCAAGATTCATCCAGTGCCGCCCTGGCAGGGTGAGTGGCTTGCTGGTGATAATCCCTTTGAGCTTGCCAAATGCAACTACAGAGCCTGTGAAGGTGATCGCACCGATCAGCACACCAATGTAGATCTCGATCTCATAGATGGTTTTGGCCGCTCCCTCCATGGTATGCCCGCTATCACCGGCTATGCCGAAGTAACCGGCATAGCCAACCAGTACCGCAGCCATGCCGACAAAGCTGTGGAGTATGGCAACCAGCTCTGGCATCTCGGTCATTTGCACCCTTTTGGCCAGAAACAGCCCTATGGCGCCACCAATAACCATGGCGATAATCAGCCAGGCGTAGCCAGCACCATGAACCTGCGGGCCAAGGATGGTGGCGGCCAGCGCCAACCCCATGCCGATCATGCCGTAGAGATTGCCGCGACGAGCCGTCTCCTGATTGCTCAGTCCGCCAAGCGCGAGAATAAACAGTACCGAAGCGACAATGTAACAAATTGTCTGTAAACCTTCATTCATCTCTATATCCTCTTAGCGCTGAAACATCTTCAGCATACGCTGAGTGACGGCGAAGCCGCCTACAATATTAATGGTGGCGATCAGAACAGCGATAAACGCCAGAAAGACCACCAGCCCACTTGAGCTTGAGACCTGCAACAGGGCACCTACCACGATGATGCCGCTGATGGCGTTGGTGACGCTCATCAGAGGGGTGTGCAGTGCTGGCGTTACATTCCAGACCACCATGTACCCAATGAAGCAGGCGAGTACAAACACTGTGAAGTGCGCCAGGAAATCGGGCGGTGCAACCTGACCCAGCATGGCCAGTAAAATGCCGCCGATGCCAAGGCCGATGAAACCACCTACAGGACTCTTCTTCTCTTCTTTGACCTCAACCGGTGGTGCGGCAGTCGCAAGTGCCGGTTTTGCAGGAGCGGCTGAGACCTCGATGGGAGGCGCAGGCCAGGTGATCTCACCCTCTTTAACCACCGTGGCACCACGGACAACTACATCTTCAAAGTCGACCACAATATTGCCGTCCTTTTCAGGGGTCATGTCGGTCAGCAGGTGACGCAGATTGGTGCCGTAGAGCTGGCTGGATTGTGCCGCCAGGCGGCTGGGCAGATCGGTGTAACCAATGATGGTGACGCCGTGTTTCACAACTGCCTTGCCCGGCTCGGTCAGCGCGCAGTTACCGCCCTGCTCAGCGGCCAGATCAACGATCACGCTGCCATCTTTCATGGATTCAACCATGCCGGAGGTGATCAGCTCAGGGGCTGGTTTGCCGGGGATCAGGGCGGTGGTGACGATGATGTCGACCTCCATCGCCTGTTCGGCGAAGAGCTTCATCTCAGCTTCGATGAACTCCTTGCTCATGGTCTTGGCGTAGCCGGTATTTGGGGAGCCGTCATCCGCCTCTTCGAACTCCAGCATCAGGAACTCAGCGCCCATGCTCTCGACCTGCTCTTTAACCTCAGGGCGGGTATCGAAGGCACGCACGATCGCGCCCAGGCTGTTGGCGGCACCGATAGCGGCAAGACCCGCAACACCGGCGCCGATCACCATCACCTTGGCCGGTGGTACTTTACCCGCAGCGGTGATCTGACCTGTGAAGAAGCGACCAAAGGCATTGGATGCTTCGACAATGGCACGGTAACCCGCGATGTTGGCCATGGAGCTGAGGGCGTCGAGCTTCTGTGCGCGCGAGATACGCGGTACACTGTCCATGGCGATGACGGTGGCTTTGCGCGCCTTCAGGCTGTTCAGCAGCGCTTCATTCTGGGCAGGCCAGATAAAGCTGATGAGATGGCCGCCTTCGCGCAGCAGCTCGGTCTCGTGCGCACCGAGTGCAGGATGAGGCTCTGGTGCGCGCACCTTCATGATGATGTCAGACTCAGCCCAAAGGGTTCTGGCATCTTCTATAATCTCAGCGCCAGCCTCTTTATAGGCCTCGTCAGAGAAGTTGGCGGCAGCGCCAGCTCCCGCCTCAATAGCCATCGTATAACCCAGCTTGCGGATTCGTTCGACGGTCTCAGGGGTTGCAGCGACACGTTTTTCATTGTCGTGAACCTCCTTTGGGATACCAATTTTCATGGTCATACCGGGTTATCCTTTGTTGTTTGTTTTGAACAGGGGCAGTGCGCCACCAGCCTTCAGGGTTGCTGCATCACCGGGCTCGAAAGCTGGGTTCAGGGCGATCTTTTCGCCGTTGACTTCAAGAAACAGATCGCCTTTCAGGTTGGATACGTCGATAGAAACGGTGTCGCCCTGAGAGATCTTGTCGTAGTCAGCCTCGTTGGCAAAGGTCAGCGGTACAATGCCGAAGTTCACCAGATTGGCAACGTGGATGCGTGCAAATTGGGCAACCACAACGGCACGGATACCGAGCCAGCGTGGGCAGAGCGCTGCATGCTCGCGGGAGCTGCCCTGGCCATAGTTTTCACGCCCCACGATGATGCCGTGACCGCCAGCATCGCGATGTTCGCAGGCACGGTGGGAGAAGCTGGGGTCTACCTGGTTGAAGGTGGCCTGCATGGCATACTCTTTGACGTTGGAGCGCAGTGGCAGGAAGATACCGGCAGGCTGGATGTCGTCTGTACTGATATTGTCGCCCAGCTTCAACAGCACTTCACCTGTCAGCTTTGCAGGCAGTGGCTCAAAATCTGGTAGCGCCATGATGTTGGGGCCGCGGATTACCTCAACCTTGGCGGCCTCCTCGGGAGGCGGAGGCATGATGAAGGAGTCGGTGTCGATCATCTGAGGCACATCTTTGAACTTGACGGGTTCGCTGCCCGGCAGGGTGATCTCGCCGGTTAGTGCGCTGACAGCCGCTACGATAGGGCTGACCAGGTGAACTTTGGCGCTCTCGGTGCCGGAGCGTTTGGGGAAGTTGCGGTTGAAGGTACGCAGGGAGATGCCGTTGCTTACCGGGGAGCCGCCCTGGCCGATACAGGCGCCGCAGCCGTTCTCCTGAACCCGCACGCCAGAGGCAAGCAGGGTGGTCATGTAACCGGCTTCAGCCAGCTGCATGGCAACGGCGCGTGAGCCAGGATAGAGCAGAGTATCGACCTTGACGCGTTTGCCTTTCAGGATCTCGGCAAAAGAGGCGATGTTCTCGTAAGAGCTGTTGGTACAGCTGCCGACAGAGACCTGATGGATCTTGGTGCCCGCGTGATCGGCAACCTTCTCCACATTGCCTGGAGAGGGGTAGATGGCGATCAGTGGCTCCAGTGTTGAAAGGTCGATGTCGATGACTTTGTCATACTCGGCACCGTCATCAGCAGCCAGCGGCTGATAATCACCGCCGCGCTGACGGCTCTCCAAAAATTCTTGAGTCCGCTCGTCACTGGGGAAGATGGAGGTGGTTGCACCCATTTCAGCACCCATGTTGGTGATGGTGGCGCGTTCGGTCAGTGAGAGGCTGGCAACACCAGGGCCGGCATATTCAAAGATGATACCTTTGCCGCCTTTGACGCCGTTGATCTCCAGCATCTTCAGGATAACCTCCATCGCCATGGCGCCATGACTCAGTGCGCCGGTCAGATTGACCTTGACCACCTTGGGCATGGGCATGCTGTAGTTGCCGGTGGCCATGGCCAGAGCGATATCGTAACCGCCCGCACCCATAAAGATAGCACCACAACCGCCGGCGTTGACGGTGTGACTGTCAGCGCCCAGGCCAGTCATGCCTGGTTTGACAAAGTTTTCCATGTTCAGGAAGTGGCAGATGCCGGTACCGGGTGGTGAGTAGATGATGCCCAGCTTTTCGGCCACAGTTCTCAGATATTCGTGGTCGTCCGGGTTGCGAAAACCGACCTGCAGCATGCTGTGGTCAACAAAATTTACAGAGAGTGGTTTGACACGGTCTACACCCATCGCCTCCAGTTGCAGCATACACATGGTGCCGGTGGCATCCTGTGTAAAGGCTTCGTCGATCTTGATCTTGATCACTTCTCCTGCGGCTGGCAGGGTGCCACCATCAACGAGATGCTCTTGCAGGATTTTTTCGGTCAAGGATAACGGCTTCATTTGGATAGTCCCCATTTAATGTTAAATAAAACTGGCGCTGAGCTTGTCTTAAAAAAACCCGAACCATACGATTCAGGCGTTAGCTGTTGAAATTACTCAATTAATTGGGTGTTTTCGCGTGTGGGTCATCTCGTTTCTGGTTCGCGAACACCAACGTCTTGCAGTTACGCAAGCATTTGGGCGTGTACTTTATCTTTCAAACTTCAGAACGTAAACGGTTTTTTTGGCTTTTTTGCAAAAAACAGGGCAGGAATTATGGTGGGTTGCATTGAAAGGGGCTGAAACCGCTATAATGCCCCGCTTTACCTGCTTCTTGCCCTCTTTGAGAGGGTGCTGGAACTGGACAAAAATTAATGGCAGACAAACATTCTATGAGCGAGATGGATCAAAAGCTGGTCAATGTAAAGATTGATGGCAAGGCGATTACTGCCCCGGCCTCATTGTCGGCTATCCAGGCGCTGTGGTATGCCGGTTACTCGCGTATTAAGAGTGTCGGCTGCCTTGAAGGCGTCTGCGGCTCCTGTCGCGTGCTGGTTCGGCGCGCGGGGAATTCTGAGGTGCGCACCCAGCTGGGGTGTCAGACTCTCATAGAGGAGGGGATGCAGGTGATGTTCCTGGTCTTCCCGCGCCCCACGCACCATACCTATAAGCTGGAGGAGATCAGCAGCTCGTGGGAGGTGCAGACCAAGTTCCATAAAATCTTCCCTGAGGCAAGTCGTTGCCGGGAGTGCCGTGGTTGCAATGCCTCTTGCCCTAAAGAGATTGATGTGATGAAAGGGGTGGCGCTGGCAGCCAAAGGCCGCTTTCGTGAGGCGGGTGAGCTGTTTGTGGAGTGCGTGATGTGTGATCTCTGTCTGACTGCCTGCCCGGAGTTGATCGCCCCAAACCATGTTGGACTCTTTTCGCGCCGGGTTACCGCCTATTTTCATACGCGGCCATCAAATCTGATTCGACGTCTGGAAGGGCTGCAGCGGGGCAAATTCAAGGTCAATGTAGAGGGTGAGACGCCATGACGGGCATCCTTTATTCAGAGGCGCTGACGCACTACCAGGCTGCCAAATCCCGTGATCTGAAAAAGTCTGATATGGCAACGGATGAGTTGCTGCAAGCCTTTCACCCAGATTACCGGGAGGATTCGCTGGTCTCCCTGAGTGTAGGGTCAAACCAGGGTGACAGCTGCCATCGGCAATTGGCTGAGTTGCTACAGTCTGATGCGCGCATTGATGAGGCGGATCTGGCCGGTGCCTCCATTGTGAAGACCGATGTGCTGGTTATCGGTGGTGGTGGTGCGGGCTGCGCGGCTGGCCTGATGGCAGAGCAGGCCGGTGCAAGGGTTATCATGGCCACCAAACTGCGCCTCGGCGACAGCAATACAGTGATGGCCGAGGGGGGAATTCAGGCATCGATTGAACGAGGTGATACGCCACAGATGCACTTGGATGACAGCCTGAAGGCGGGCCATTACCGGGGCGATCCAAAGCTGGTGGCCAAGATGGTGATGGATGCCCCGGATGTGATCCGCTGGCTGATCCAGCAGGGGATGCAGTTTGATCTGGATGAGTTTGGTGACCTGATGACCCGCCGTGCTGGCGGTACCTCTGCCGATCGCGTTGTCTACTACCGTGATTACACCGGGCTGGAGATGATGCGCGCACTGCGTGAATCGGTGCGCAACAGCAAGATCGATGTATGGGATTACAGCCCCGTTGTGGAGCTGATGTCCAACGAGTCCGGCCACTGTGCCGGTGCGGTCATCTCCAATCTGAAGGATTGCAGCTATGTGCTGATCGAGGCGCAGACGGTGATTCTGGCAACCGGCGGTATCGGTCGCATGCACCTCAATGGCTTTCCCACCTCAAACCACTTTGGTGCCACAGGTGACGGCCTGGTATTGGCCTATCGCCTGGGGGCGAAGCTGCGTGATTTGGACTCCTTTCAATACCATCCCACGGGTCTGGCCTATCCACAGCATCTGGCTGGCACCCTGATTACAGAGGGGGTACGCTCTGCGGGTGCCCAGCTGCTGAATGGGCTGGGCGAGCGTTTTGTTGATGAGCTAAAGACGCGGGATCACGTCTCGGCGGCCATCCTGAAGGAGTGTGCTGAGGGGCGCGGGGTGCGGGTCGATGAGAAAACTGCCGGCGTCTGGCTGGATACGCCGGGCGTGGAACGCGCGAATCCTGGCATCCTCGCAAAGCGTCTGCCAAAGCTGGTAGAGCTGGGCAATAAATGCGGTATCAACCCGGTCGAGATGCCGCTCTTGGTCTATCCAACACTGCACTATCAGAATGGCGGCGTGGTGATTGATGAGCATGGGCAGAGCACGGTGCCGGGGCTATATTGCGTCGGTGAGGCTTCGGGCGGAATCCACGGGCGCAACCGGATCATGGGGAATGCCCTGCTGGAGATTATCAGCTTTGGGCGGCGCGCGGGCCTGCAGGCGGCTGAGATGTCACATGGCCGTGGGCATAAAAAGGTCACTATCGGACATCTGAGCAAACTGCGGCGTGAGCTGGCCGTAGCCGGAATGCCGATGGAGATGAAGGGGCCGATGTTATTCCCGGAGTGTGCCAAGTTTGAAAAGGATGCAGACTATCAAGGGTTCCGGCGAAAAAAGCAGTAGCATCGCAACGTTTTTATAGCAAATTAAACCTAACTATTGTGGATGGAGGAGTGAATGTCAGATACAGATCAGCGCGGTGACAACAATGCCAGACAGGAGTCAGTACAGCTATTGGGGTTGTGGGTTGTAACCATGGTGGTTGCGATTATATTTATTTCATCGCTCTCCACGCGCGGCACAGATGGTGCAAAAGAGCCCGCTGAGGCAGAGCACCTGCCGGCTGCACAAATAGAGGCTCCCCCTCTGGATACGGCGCAGACATTGGCACCGCTTCCTGCGGGTCATCCAAGCATCGAGCAGCTGCGCACTGCGGCAGAAGCTGCGTCGCCTGTTATGCCTGGGCTGCCTGCGGGGCATCCTCCATTGACTTCAGCCCCGGCTGTTGCACCAGTTGAAGCTGCCAAAGCGGATAACCAATATTGACAGAGAAAAGGCTGTCCGAGAATAGAGGCCGCACTTGTGCCTGCTTTTTGGGTAGCAGGTCCTCTATTCTCGGACAGCCTCCTGGCACTCCGGCTCCGATAATGTCAGCCTGGTAAGCTAACTCTTTACATCCATGGCATCCAAAAAGCGCTCGGCATCCAGTGCTGCCATGCAGCCGGCTCCGGCAGAGGTGATAGCCTGTCGGTAGACCTGATCCTGCACGTCACCGGCAGCAAATACGCCGGGGATACTGGTCTGGCTTGAGTTGGCCTGCTGTCCACTCTCTACCCTCAGGTAGCCGTTGTCCATCTCCAACTGGCCGGTGAAGAGATCAGTATTGGGTTTGTGGCCGATGGCGACAAAGACTCCCATCAGTTCGATATCCTTGGTGGAGCCATCTTTTACGTTTTTGATGCGCATGCCGGTAACGCCGCTCTGGTCGCCCAGCACCTCATCCAGAACGCAATTCCATTCGATGGTGACGTTGCCGGTTTTGGATTTCTGGATCAGTTGGTCTGAGAGGATCTTCTCTGAGCGGAACTGATCCCGGCGATGGACTACCACCACCTCAGAGGCGATATTGGAGAGGTAGAGCGCCTCTTCAACGGCTGTACTGCCGCCGCCGATTACTGCCACTTTTTTATCCCGGTAGAAGAAGCCGTCGCAGGTGGCACAGGCCGATACGCCGCGGCCTTTGAACTCCTCCTCTGAGGGCAGTCCCAGGTATTGTGCAGAGGCACCTGTGCAGATGATCAGCGCATCGCAGGTATAGGTGCCGGAGTCGCCGGTCAGCTTGAATGGGCGTTCGGTCAGCTCGGCCTTGTTGATGTGATCAAAGATGATCTCGGTATTGAAACGCTCAGCATGTTTTTGCATGCGCTCCATCAGGGTTGGCCCCATGACACCTTCATTGTCACCTGGCCAGTTATCTACCTCGGTGGTGGTCATGAGTTGGCCGCCCTGCTCAATGCCGGTAATCAGTACCGGATTCAGGTTGGCTCGTGCAGCATATACCGCTGCGGTATAGCCTGCGGGGCCTGAGCCGAGAATTAGTAGTTGGCAATGTTTTGCTTCGCTCATCTGAGATTGCTCCTGGCGGTTTATCCTGTCCTGTTATCTGCAACTGACTGTCTATACTCAATTAATACAGGTTTAACAGCGGGCTGTATCACGTTGTAAGCCGTTTCAATGCTGTGCAGGATGGAGAGTGGATTCTTTAAAAATGCAGAGCGAATAGTACGTAATGTTGCCTGATGGGTAAAGGAGTCAAGATGCGGGTTGGAATTCCACGTGAAATAAAGCCTCTTGAGGGGCGGGTTGGACTGGTGCCCCAGGCCTGTGGCGAGCTGGTTCATGCGGGTCACCGGGTTTTTCTGGAGCAGGGGGCGGGAGAGGCCAGTGGCTTTTCCGATGCGCGCTATGCCGCTGTGGGTGTCGAGATTGTGCCTGATGCAGAGGCGCTCTACAGCACAGCCCGGCTGCTGGTCAAGGTAAAGGAGCCAGTGGGTGCAGAGCTTGATCTGCTGCGGGAAGATCACCTGCTCTTCTCGTTTTTGCACCTGGCGGCAGAGCCGGCTCTGCTAAAACGACTGCAAAAAATCGGCCTTACTGCAATAGCCTTTGAGACGGTCGAGACGGTGCATGGGTTGCCACTTTTGGCGCCGATGAGTGATATTGCCGGCCGCCTCTCGGTGCAGATTGGCACCACCCTTCTGCATCGACCGCAGGGCGGAAAAGGAGTGCTGCTGGGTGGGCTTCCTGCGGCCGGGCGGGGGAGGGTGGTTATTCTGGGGGCAGGCAATGCCGGGATGAATGCGGCCGTGGTTGCGGCCGGGTTGGGTGCCGAGGTCACCGTGTTTGGCATCGAGCGCCAGCAGTTGCTGGCGCTGCGGCAGCTGGGTGCCAATGTGACGGCGCTCTATGCCTATGCTCAGCAGATTGATGAGGCTGTGCGGCGGGCGGATCTGCTGATTGGGGCGGTTCTGGTGACGGGTGCACGCACGCCACATCTGGTCTCTGCACAGCAGGTGGCGGCCATGGAGCCGGGCAGTGTGATTATCGACATCTCAGTCGATCAGGGCGGCTGCATTGAGACGATCAGACCCACCACCTATGAAGCCCCGACCTATACCGTCTCGGGCGTCACCCATTTTGGCGTGACCAATATGCCGGGAGCCGTGCCGCGCAGCGCCTCGCTGGCGCTCTCCGCCAGTCTGACCCCCTACCTGCTAGCGTTGGCATCGGGTGACTGGAGATCAAATCCAGCACTGCAAAAAGGGGCCAATGTATCTGCCGGAAAGATTGTCCACCCGGCATTATCCAATCTCCAGTTGCCCGCTCAAATAGGGTAAGCTCCCTCTCTCTTACTATTACCCAATCTGGTCAGGAGGGCGGAGTAGTGGCTCAAGCCAAACAACGGGGGGCGGCCGATCTGTCCCCCGCTTCAACGATGAACAAACGCCTGCGCGAAGGTGCGGTACTGTTACTGGTTGCGATTGCATCCTACTTCCTTATATCACTGCTGGCCTATTCGCCGGATGACCCCGGCTGGTCCTTTACCGGGCAGCGTGAATATGTGCAGAACTCCGGTGGCCCGGTGGGTGCCTGGCTGGCCGATGTCTTTCTCTATCTGTTTGGTTTTCTGGCCTATCTCTTCCCCATCATGGTGGGGTGGAGCGGCTGGCTGATTATAAAAGAGCGCACCACAGACGATGCGGTCAATATCCATCTGATTGCACTGCGTTGGTTGGGCTTTCTGATCACCCTGGGTTCTGGTTGTGCCCTGGCGGCCATGTATGTCTCCCAGTTCAATGTGGTGATGCCTGTGGGGGCAGGCAGTGGTGGAATACTAGGGGCATTTTTAGAGGCAGAGCTGGTGAGTATCTTCAGCCAGACCGGCAGCACGCTGCTGCTGTTGGCGCTGTTCCTCAGTGGTTTCACCCTCTTTACCGGTATCTCCTGGCTACAGGTGATGGATCTGCTGGGTGGCGTGACGTTGAAGCTGGTCGCTTGGCTGATGAAATTCAAATGGCGTTCAGAAGAAGCGCAAGCAGGGCGCGAGGCCAAACGCAAACGTGCAGAGCTGGTGAAAGAGGATAAAAAGAGGGTGGAGTCGCGTACGCCGGTACGCATT
Organism: Candidatus Polarisedimenticolaceae bacterium; assembly: GCA_021648685.1. Taxonomy (GTDB): domain Bacteria; phylum Pseudomonadota; class Gammaproteobacteria; order Chromatiales; family Chromatiaceae; genus WFXD01. The sequence goes on along the minus strand of JAKISI010000035.1, from coordinate 7,335 downwards.
GAGCCGGTGATCCAGGAGATAAAGCCCAGCGTCCGGTCGGAGAAGGAGCGCCAGGCACCACTGTTTGATACGCTGCCGGAATCTGAACTCCCGCCGCTGGCGCTGCTGGACCCTGCCAAATCCAGTGGCTACGGCTACTCCAAAGAGGCGCTTGGGGCGCTGTCCCGCCAGGTAGAGCTGAAACTGAAGGACTTCGGTGTGGTGGTAGAGGTTGTAGCGGTTCGCCCCGGCCCGGTTGTCACTCTGTTTGAGCTGCAACTGGCTCCTGGCACCAAGGCTTCAAAGATCTCCGGGCTGGCCAAGGATCTTGCCCGTGCGCTCTCCACCATCAGTGTGCGTGTAGTCGAGGTGATCCCCGGCAAGCCGGTGGTGGGGTTGGAGATCCCCAACGAACAGCGGGAGATGGTCTACCTTAGTGAGGTGCTGCACTCCGAAGCCTATGATAAATCGCGCTCGGTGCTGACCCTGGCGCTGGGCAAAGATATCTCCGGTAATCCGGCGGTGGCTGATCTGGCCAAGATGCCCCATGCCCTGATTGCCGGCACCACGGGTTCGGGTAAGTCGGTAGCCGTCAATGCGATGATCTTGAGCCTGCTCTACAAAGGCAGTCCGCAGGAGGTGCGGCTGATCATGATTGACCCGAAGATGTTGGAACTATCGGTCTACGAAGGTATTCCGCATCTGCTGACGCCGGTTGTAACGGATATGAAAGAGGCGGCCAATGCACTGCGCTGGTCGGTCGGCGAGATGGAGCGACGCTACCGTCTGATGTCTGCACTGGGGGTGCGTAACCTGACAGGTTACAACCGCAAGGTGCAAGAGGCCGAGAAGGCGGGAGAACCACTGCGTGATCCCGTTTTCACACTGGAGCCGGGGCAGGACAGCACCCAGATCCCCGTTCTGCAAGAGATGCCGGTCATCGTGGTCATTATTGATGAGTTGGCGGATATGATGATGGTAGTGGGCAAAAAGGTCGAGCAGCTGATCGCCCGTCTGGCGCAAAAGGCGCGCGCCTCCGGCATCCATCTGCTGCTGGCGACACAGCGCCCCTCCGTAGATGTCATCACCGGCCTGATCAAGGCCAATATTCCAACCCGCCTGGCCTTCCAGGTCTCCTCCCGGATTGACTCGCGTACCATCCTTGATCAGATGGGGGCCGAGCACCTGCTGGGTAACGGGGATATGCTCTATCTGCCGCCCGGCAGCAGTATCCCGCAACGCATTCACGGCGCCTTTGTCAGTGATGATGAGGTGCACCGCGTGGTGAAGCACCTGAAAAAGAGTGGCAAGCCTGACTATATTGACGAGATCGTGCAGGAGCAGACCGAGGAGATCCCCGGCCTTGCACCAGATGCCAGTGGCGATACAGAGGATACCGATGCCCTGTTTGATGAGGCGGTAAGGATAGTGACAGAGACCCGTCGTGCCTCCATATCCAATGTGCAGCGGCGGCTGAAAATCGGCTATAACCGAGCGGCCCGCATGATCGAAGAGATGGAGCGGATCGGCATTGTCACGCCTGCGGAAACAAATGGTAACCGGGAGGTGCTGGCACCGCCGCCAGTGGGTGATTAGCTGAATCAATATTGGCTAAAGAACGGGCAAAGACGGGCTGAAGCAGGGATGCCAAACAGTGAAGTTATTACGTGCCCGTTCCTAAGCTGCGCCTTTTTAGCGGGCTTTTTCTAAAGTATATCTGCTTGGCGTCGATACAGAAGCGGGAATACCTTTCTGGCAAGAGCGTTTCCACAAGGAAGTGACTGTTGCGCTGAGGATAAAAAGAATCATGCAAGTCAAAAAAAAACCAACACCCTGTTTGGCAGATGGCAAAAGGCATCGCCTGGAGCGGCGCAAAGGTGATCGAGGCAAGGGTGAGCGCTTTGGCTCTGAGTGGGAGATGAAGACGGCGATATCCTGCATTCTGGATATCGCCCTGAAACCGATAAGCTTTCAGCAGCAGCTCAGCGAAGTGCTTAATATCCTCATCTCTATCTCCTGGTTGAGCGTGGAAAAGAAGGGTGCAATATTTATTGCCAACAACCACAGGGAGCTGCTGCTGGCGGTTCAGCATGGGCTACCCCCCCAGCTACAGGAGCAATGTGCAAAGATCCCGTTTGGCCGTTGCCTGTGTGGCAAGGCGGCTGAATCCGGAACGGTTCTGTTCCGGAGTTGTGTGAGCCAGGATCATGAAATCCAGTTTGACGGAATGGTGGATCATGGCCACTACAATGTTCCGTTGCTGAACAGCAGTGAAGAGGTCATCGGTGTCATTGTCCTCTATCTTGAACATGGCCACCAGACCCATCCAGAAGAGGCCAGCTTCATGGAGATGGTGGGGCGCACAGTCTCCAGCATCCTGTTGAACAGAAGCCTTCAGCTTAAAGCGGAAATCAACCGTATCCGGCTACAGAAGGCACAACTGGACATTCTGCACAAACTGGTAGCGGCCTCTGAGTTTCGTGACAATGAAACGGGCGAGCACATCAAAAGAATGAGTCAGTACTCCGTCATTATCGGCAGAAAAATCGGGCTGGAAGATGACCAGCTTGAACTGCTGGAACAGGCGGCCCCGATGCACGATGTCGGGAAGGTGGGTATCTCTGACCAGATCCTGCTCAAGCCGGGGCGGCTGACGGCCGAGGAATTTACCACCGTGCAGCAGCATACGGTGATTGGGGCGAAAATCCTCTCGGGCAACCACCCGCTGATAACGGCCAGCCGGGAAATTGCACTCTCCCATCACGAGAAGTGGGATGGCAGTGGTTATCCCCAGGGGCTGGTGGGTGAGGCAATCCCGCTGTTTGGGCGCATCTGCGCGCTGGCGGATGTCTTCGATGCACTGACCACAAAACGCCCCTACAAGGAGCCATGGCCCCTGGACGAGGTGCTCGCCTTGATTACAAAGGATGCCGGCAGCCACTTTGACCCAGCACTGGTGGATGCGCTGCTGGATAGCCTGCCTGACATCCTGGAGGTTAAGAACACCTACAGCGATACCAATAGCAGCTGTAAAGCAAAAAAGGCACTGGAGCAGAAGCCGGTCTCAAGTGAGATGCTGGCCTGGCAGGATGACCTCTCCATCGGTGTAGAGTTCATCGACAGCCAGCACAAGTATCTCATCAACCTCATCAACCGGGTTCACCTGGCGACAGAGCGGTTGGATACCAAGGAGATCGTTGAGACCCTCCTCGACATGAACGCCTATGCCGAGGTTCATTTTGCCGAAGAGGAGGAGCTGATGCGGCAGCATGGTTATCCTGGCCTGGAGGCTCACATCCGGTTGCATCAGGGTTTTGCCAGGCAGGCGGAGACTTTCCTTAATGAGCTGGAAGCTGCACCGCTGGCCATCACCTCTGAGGTATCCCGATATCTGATGGAGTGGCTGGTCAAGCATATCCAGAAGGCCGATTTCCAGTATGGACGTTTCATAGAGGAGCAGACCGCCCAGCCTCAGGATGCCGGGAGCATGGCAAAATAGTGGGGCGTAAAATTTATCGATAAGTGGTTGGCTGTGCCGCTATAATCGCCTCTTTCGTAATCGAAGCGGGGTAACACAGCTTGTTGATCCGATCTGTTTTTGCCGGGATTCTCTCCATGCTCTTTTCCAGCCTGCTATGGGCAGGGACGGGGGTAAGCCACCTGCATGACTTTCTGGATAATCTGGGCACCCTGCAGGCCAGATTTGAACAGTCTGTGCTGGATCCGACACATAGCGAGGCCGAGCGGTTTCAAGGCACCCTCTACCTGCGTCGTCCCGGGCAGTTTCGCTGGGACTACAGTGAGCCCTACGAGCAGCTGATCGTGGCGGATGGTGAACGGGTCTGGATCTATGACAGCGACCTGGATCAGACCAATCACCGGCCACAAAAAGAGCTGCTCAGTGGCACCCCTGCCCAATTGCTGATTGATGCCAGCCCGGTTGAAGAGAGCTTTGAGGTGATTGATATCGGTGAGCGCGAGGGCATGGCCTGGGTGGAGCTGATCCCGCATGATAAAGAGAGCCAGTTTGTGCGTATCCTGCTGGCCTTTATGGGGAAAGAGCTGCGCCGCATGGAGATGGCAGATCAGTTTGGTCAGGTGACCCGTTTCCGGTTCTACGATATTCAGCGCAATATCCCGCTGCCGGATGAGCTGTTTGAGTTTGAGCCGCCGGAAGGTGTGGAGAGCCTTGGTAACTATTAGCGATTATGGTTGCTGAAGACCTGTTTGCCGCAGCTGAGCCGGAGTGCTCGGCACGCCCACTGGCGGATCGGATGCGGCCTCAAAATCTGGCCGATTTCTTTGGCCAGCAGCAGATCGTTGCAGCAGGCAAGCCGCTGTATGAGGCCATTGAGGCAGATCATCTGCACTCAATGATCTTCTGGGGGCCGCCCGGCACTGGCAAGACCACCCTGGCTCGATTGATTGCACACAGATCGGGCGCCCATTTTCTGAGTCTCTCCGCCGTGCTGGCCGGGGTAAAGGAGATCCGCCAGGCCGTGGCGCAGGCGCGGGCTGTCCGGCAGACGGAGAACAGATCCACCATCCTCTTTATTGACGAGGTACACCGCTTCAACAAGGCTCAGCAGGATGCCTTCCTGCCGCATCTGGAGGATGGCACCTTTGTCTTTATTGGTGCCACCACAGAAAACCCCTCATTTGAACTCAACAACGCCCTGCTGTCGCGCGCCAGGGTCTATGTGCTCAAATCATTAACGGTCGAAGAGCTGGAACAGGTTCTGGATCATGCCCTTGCCGATGCAGAGCGGGGGCTGGGCAGCCAGGGCTTCCGGCTTGAACCCAGCCTGCGTCAGCTGATTGCAGAGGCAGCGGATGGCGATGCCCGCCGCGCCCTGAATCTGCTGGAGATCATCACCGACCTTTGCGAGGGGGGAGATATTTCCCGAGCCGTGGTGGAGGAGGTGGCCGCAGGCGGGCTGCGCCGATTTGATAAGGGGGGTGATGCCTTTTATGATCAGATCTCTGCGCTGCACAAGTCCGTGCGGGGGACGGCCCCGGATGCCGCGCTCTACTGGCTGGCCAGGATGCTGGACGGTGGCTGTGATCCACTCTATATCGCCCGCCGGGTGGTGCGTATGGCCTCCGAAGATATTGGCAATGCCGACCCGCGTGCGCTCACCCTGGCACTCAGCGCCTGGGAGACCCAGGAGCGGCTGGGCAGCCCGGAGGGTGAACTGGCCATTGCCCAGGCAGTGGCCTATCTGGCCTGTGCCCCCAAAAGCAACGCCGTCTACAGTGCATTCAACCAGGCGATGGCGCTGGCCAAGTCAGCAGGCTCGCTGGAGATACCGATCCATCTGCGCAATGCCCCGACAAAGCTGATGAAAGAGCTGGGCCATGGCAAGGCCTACCGGTACGCCCACGATGAACCGGATGGCTATGCCGCAGGCGAGAATTACCTGCCGAAAGAGCTGGAGGGGCTTACCCTCTACCAGCCGGTTGAGCGTGGATTGGAGATCAAGATTGCAGAGAAGCTGCGCCGCCTGCGTCTGCTGGATCAGGCGGCTAAAAAGAACCCGGAGAGATCGGATTAAAGATGAAGGCATCGAAAGAGAGACTCAAAGATATTGTATACAGCAGCGAATCAACCATTCACGGTACCGGGCTGTTTGCCCGACGCAAGATTAAAAAGGGTGAATATATTGGTACCTATGAGGGGCCGACAGCCAGGCGTAACGGCACCTATGTGCTCTGGGTCTATGAAGAGGAGGGTGAAGAGCCGGTGGGTCGCAGTGGCAAAAACCTGCTGCGCTATCTCAATCATGCCGTTCCGGGCAATACAGAGTTTGATGGTTTTGACCTCTATGCGCGCAAAAAAATCGGGCCGGATGAAGAGCTCACCTTTGATTATAAAGAGTTTGAATAATACCTGTTTGTAAAGCACCTATACTCAAAGGAGAGACTAATCAATTTAGGGAGGGACTTCCGGTGAACCCATTCCCAACACGTTATTGGCACAAACTTGAAGATGACCGTGTGCAGTGCGATCTCTGCCCAAGAGCCTGCAAGCTAAAGGATGGCCAGCAGGGGCTCTGTTTTGTGCGTGCTGCCGAAGATGGCCAGATTGTGCTGACCACCTATGGCCGCTCCAGTGGCTTCTGTATCGACCCTATCGAGAAAAAGCCGCTGAATCATTTTTTACCGGGTACGCCGGTACTGTCGTTTGGAACGGCAGGCTGCAACCTGGCCTGCAAGTTCTGCCAGAATTGGGATATGAGCAAGTCGCGGGAGATCGATATTCTTGCCGATACCGCCTCCCCGGAGATGATTGCCCGAAAGGCCAGTGAATTGGGCTGCCGTAGTGTTGCCTTTACCTATAATGACCCGGTCATTTTTCTGGAATATGCGGATGATACCGCCATCGCCTGCCGTGAGCTGGATATTAAAACAGTAGCTGTGACGGCGGGGTACATCTCGGCTGATGACCCGCGTGAACAGTTCTTTAGCCATATTGATGCGGCCAATGTTGATCTCAAGGCCTTTACTGAAGGGTTTTATCATAAGCTCACGGGTGGTCATCTGCAGGTGGTGCTGGATACCCTGCTCTATCTGCGGCAGGAGACGGATGTCTGGTTTGAGCTGACTACCCTGCTGATCCCCGGCAGGAATGATTCTGATAAAGAGATCGAGGAGATGACCCAGTGGGTGGTTGAGCATCTTGGCCCGGATTGCCCCATGCACTTCAGTGCTTTTCACCCGGACTGGAAGATGCTGGATCTGCCACCAACTCCACTGAAAACGCTGCTTCAGGCGCGTGAGATTGCCATGAAAAACGGGGTGCGCTATGCCTACATCGGCAATGCCCATGACTGGCTGGCGGACAGCACCTGGTGCCACCAGTGTGGTGAGCTGCTGATCCAGCGTGACTGGTATGAACTGGGGGCCTGGAATTTGACCGCCAGCGGTGAGTGTCAGGCCTGCGGCACCCGCTGCGCTGGCTTGTTTGAGGCGCGGCCTGGCAGCTGGGGTTCCCGTCGGCAGCCGGTTCAGATGGGATGAGGGATCAGTGGGGCTATGCCATATTGAGTGGGGATACAGCTATTTTTCATAGACACAGAGACCACTGAGAGCACAGAGTTATCGTTTGTAACGTTTAATTCCATTGACCAACCTGGATGCATTAAAATTCATCAGTAATCCCGTAGAGATATGCGTTAATTTCAAATAGGTCAATATCTGTGCCTCATGGATCTTCAGTAATTTTTCAGCCGATTTAAGTTCTAAAATTAGACAGTCGTCCACCAGAAAATCAAGCCTGTAGCCACATTCAAGCTTAATATCCTTATACTGTATCGGAATGGGTGCCTGAACAATAAAGGGTATATCCTTCATGCT
>JAKISI010000034.1 GCA_021648685.1 Candidatus Polarisedimenticolaceae bacterium | reverse complement strand
AAATATACTATTGTGCTATTACTACCCGATGGACAACCTTCCATCTTTACAAGGCTTTTATTTGATGGGTGTCTTTCGATTTTGTCGAAAATCAAAAATCAATCGAGTCTGACCCCATCGATTTCTGTTATGTTTATACTTTTTTTGAAGACCAATCGCCTACTAAAAACAATGCAGCTGCATCTTCATCCACATTCCATACAGTTCGATTTATACCCCAGTAAAAGAAATATGTCTTTCTACCAGATTTATTAGATTTAATAGAGTCTCTTCCTTCTTTTGTATAGATTACAATAAGATCGTCTTTTTCTACTTCTTGGTCTGGAAGCCAAAAAGTATGCCTAAGTTTATTAGATACTTCCGCATCTGAAATATATGTTGTATCAGCCAACATATAGGAACCAATATCAATGTTATCTAGAGCCTTAAGAATAATTCTCTCATCCTTTTTTACACCGTGATCTTTCACGTAGCGAATAGCTAATTTCATTTTTTCACCACCTTAGCTACTACTGCGCCAATAACTAGCAAAACACCGATAACTCCAACAACATTAGGAGAAACATTTGTTGCCGTAAGAGATGGAGTTATTCCGATTAAAGCAGCACCCAGTGTTAGACTTACTGAATATAATATTTCTGAAAAGACAAAAGTTTTCTCTTTTTCCTTAAGCACAGCACATTCTTTATCCTTTTGGTGAAACTTGCCCTTGAATCCATCGGAGGCAAGTGCTGTTGATTCCAATCTTTCGATCTCTGACAGCAGCATTTTCTGAACTCCTGGAGAACTCAGGTCATCATCACTTAACTCTGTTGCCAATTTAGAGAATGCTTTTTTAGACGATTTTATATGTGGAGCGGCTTCAATAGCTGTCGGCTCTACATCTGAATCGTCATACTCTTCATTATCAATACTCATTAACTTCTCTCATAGTTCGACAATACTTTGTAGCTAGACGAAAACATAACGCCTTGCTCAGCGGCAATTTAAAGCGGCACGTTTTTGCGAATGCAAAAAAAGTGACGCTTTAAATTGTCCGCTGGAGCTAATTGTTAGACCTCTGCTTGTGCAATATTGGTAACAAGATAGCGTTTCGTAACACCCCTTGGAGTTAAAACTCGCCGAGCATCAAATAATAACTTTCCGCCACCTTCTGCTTCTTGGGCATAATGCATTGACCAAGTAAGCAGTTGTTTCTGTGCTGAACTTACATCATCTCCAACTTTAAATGAAACCGTTCTATCAAGTTTGTCATCATAAAATCGACCATAACCGGAAAGTATATTATACCGAGTAACATTACCTTTAATATTTTGAATTATTTCATCATCAACTCTCAGAGAAACTTTCTCCAAAGTCTCAGAATCAAGCCTAATAACTTCACCTACACGCTGTCTTTTAATTGAAATAACCACATCATTATCTTTCTTAATAGGGCGATGTGCCTGCTCTAGAGGGATCTCTAGGACTTCTTCCATTTCCCCAATGAACGGTTCAATTCTCTCTGACAGTTTCTTTACATGCGGTGTTTGAGGCTCATACGCTATTTCTAAAGTTTTTGACCATGTCCATTTAATCAAGTCATAGAAGGCAGCAGCGGCTATACTCGCACCGATGGCTTCTTTATTCGTAATGACAAAGGTTACTATCTGCTCAAAACTTCCTTTTCTTGATGGGTTAATATAAAGCTCGCCACCATTAATTTTGTTGCCTTTTTTTCGTATCTCTCCTTCATTCAATAAAGCATGAGCTGTAATTGATAATGCTCTTGCAAAGCCTTGGAATGAAACAGCGGCATCATACATATCAAGGCGACCGTGCTCTGCATCTCCATAATGATATTTAATGCTAAATGTAATCGCTGTCATGGAAAAAGCTTCCTTTGGGCTTATTAAGGTCTAGTAGAGTAGAACCTCAGTGCACGACTGCTGCTTTGGTAAATTTGGCATTCAATGCCTGCCAATGTTCTTTAAGCATCTGGCCAGATGCCCAACACAGCACATCATTTCCCTTAGTCCCCTCGTCAAACCGTAAGTCGGGTTCTCCCCGTTACGGCTTACCGATGACCTTCCCCATGGACTTATCAGTAACCTTTGTCGTTGAAGCATAATCATCAGGCGAACTGGTATAAACCAAGTCGGGCTAGTAAATTCCCGTGGAGTCTCCGTGACCCCCTCATCTCATCACTATACTTCCGTTTCAGGAAGATTCGTAGTCGCTCGCGCACGAAGCCATTCAGTTTCTTCATCCGTTTGCGCTCTCCTCGCGCTCGAATATGATAGTTCGCCCAGCCCCGTAACTTGGGGTTGAGTTCTTTGATCATATCTTCCAGCTCCTTGCTGTAACGTCTTCCGATAACGTCTCTTACTTTTTGGCGTATTCTCTGCATCGAGCTATCTGAGGGCCAGATCCGGCAGCTATACTTTATCTTTGCCTTTGGCTTGCGTACCCGACACAGCCGCAGGTGGACGCCCAGGAAGTCAAAGCCGTCTTTGGCTTTGGTTACTCGGGTTTTCTCCGGATGGAGTTCCAAGCCTAATCGGCCTAGCATCCCATGGATCTCGGAGAGTATCCACTCTGTATTGGTCTTCGGGTGGAGCAAAATGACAAAGTCATCTGCGTAACGGATCAGGGTTCCGGGTAGCTTGGATTGTTGCCACATTTTGTCGAACGCATGCAGGTAGATATTAGCCAACAAAGGTGAAATCACTGACCCCTGTGGCGTTCCCAATCCATCCGGTTCGATGTAGACGCCGCCATCCATGACGCCCGCTTCCAGCCATCCCTTGATGAGCTTTATCATCCGTGGATCGCTTATCCGGCGCTTGACCAGATTCATCAGTGGCTTTTGCGGGATGCGGTCGAAGTAGCTGCGGATATCCGCATCGACTACGGTGGTGCGTCCTTTGAAGGTGATGATCCGTTGGATCTCACGAATCGCCATTGGCGCATCGCGTTCGGGACGGAAGCCGTAGGAACACGGCAGGAAGTTCGTCTCGAATATGGGTTCCATCACCAGCTTTCCCGCCATCTGGATCAGTCGATCTTTTATGACGGGGATTCCAAGCGGGCGTTTCTCCGGTTTGCCGGGTTTGTCGATCCAGCAGCGCTTCACCGGTTTCGGGCGATAGGTCTTAGTCCGCAATTCCTGTTCGATTTCGTCCAGGAAGGCTTCTATCCCGATCTCCTCTTCGATGTACTCAAAACTCTGCTCGTCTACTCCCGGCGCTCCTTTGTTCGCCTCTACCCTTACCCAGGCTTCTCTTAAAACGTCTCTACGGTACAACTTGTCGTAGAGCGCTCCGAATCTCCTATCCAACGACTGTTTCGCTGCATGGGAGAGCTTGTCTTGTAAAGCTTGGAGATTGTTTAACCTGTTCATAGTCTTTCGACACTCAGTTTCCTTCTCTACAGTTCAAGCGTAGTCAAAGCACGGCCGCACGCTCTGGGCAGGTTATGTTGTCCTACCCGTCATCACTTAAAGGCCGCTCCGACATCCCTCTACCCGTAACACCGTTCTTGCCGCTTTTATACGACTTGAGCAGTGCTTTCCGTCATCGGAGTACAACGGAGGCAGTAGGACTTCAGGTCTAAGCTTCCTCTCTCTTTCCCCACGTACCGATGGCATTACCCCGGGTCCCCAACAGGTTCATTTGCCCTTTCTATCCCCTGTTGGCTCAGCCTTCCCCTGCAACGTAGAGGGTCGACGTATAGCCTTCCTTTCAGAAGGTTTATCCCTCAATCGGACTCTTTCAGTTATACCTGTCCGGTGCTATTTCACGAGGCTGCACCATTCACTTTATGTTACGGTCTGCGGGTTTGGCTAGCACCCCTGGCTGAATACGACACAACTCCATAATGTCCGTAGGTGCGGGGAAATCTGTTGCCGACAGCTTTCGCTATTTGCCGGTGCCTCAGTCCTCACCTTAGTCATTACTTCTGTTGAGCCTCCTCGGCACGTTGTCAGAGCAAGTTCAGCCACTACATTACTGCAATGACCCGCTCCCAGCCTATCCACCTGAAAGAGCATCTAGTGGAACAAGGACTTTCACCTTGTAAGTAGAGAGGTCTTATAACCTCGTACACGTCACAAATCACCGGCAGCAAAAAGCAGAGCGTAGCGGCGCTTTTTGCTGTCCGAGTGAATTTGTTTTGTTATGTGTTTTAGTGCGCAAGTTTTGCACTTGCAATACGGTTCAAACTTACACCTGATTCTGCGGCCTCAACAACAAGGTGACGATGAACTTCAGGCGGTACTCTAACCATAAATTTTCCGCTATATTTTCGTGTAGATATTGGCGCAGGTACATCCTCATTATTTTGAAGCATATCACCCACACACTCTTTAACCACAGAGCGAATGCCTTTCAATGCTTTTTCTGCAGTTGTTGCAAGCCAACTAAGGCTTGGCATTTCTGCACATAACCCAACAAATTCTTCATCTTCCTCAGACCAAGTTACTCGATAAGTATATTTATCCATTTCAAGTGCCATAATTTACCTCTATTTTTTCAATGGCTAGCAATATTTGCTTAACCTGATATGGCTTAGCTTTGCCTTTGTAATTTTGAATATTTACACGGGGGTCACCGGGCCAAGGAGTTTTATAGATGCAATGACTGCTGCCGCTTTGGCGGGGTTTACCAAAATAATGCTCACAGACCTTTTGCAGATCTGCAAACCGAACCCCTTTGGGATTCGCTTTCATTTCTTTAAGAATCTTTGCTGTGCCACTCATAAATAAATAGTAGCACTATTGATACTTATCGCAAGGATTTCTTTTTTACATAACGTCTTGCTTACCGGCAATTCAAAGCGGCACGTTTTTGCTGCTTTTTTAGCAAAAAGCGACGGTATTCTTTGCAGCAGAAACGAAGTGAAATATTCGTTTATCACCCAGCATAAGAATACCTATCCAATTTGCCTGTAGTGTCAGGTTTTTGGTGTGGGCCGTAGCGGCTATTACAAATATCAAGCAGGTCAGGCCAATAAGTCAATCGATACAGAGCACCAGGAGATGGTTGAATGGACAAAGGATCTTGCTGAAAGCTCAAAGTACAGCTATGGCAGTCGGCGTATGAAGAAGGCATTGAATGCATTAGGTTTTCCCGTTAGCCGCAACAAAGCAAGAAAGCTGATGCGAGAGGCCGGCGTGAAGGTTCGTCAGCGCAAGATTCCAGGTGACAAATAGAACCAAAAATAAATTAAATAGTAAATTGGCTGCGCCGCTGTAGATGGTATCCTTGATTTTATGCCAATACAGCACTTATTCTGCCAATACCTTCACCACCTAATCAGGAGCAGTTGATATGGAGTCAACGAGCAACCATCCATCAGTAGAAGCCCTACAGCGTTACCATATTCTGAAAGGCCTGTCTGTCGATCAGCTTTCGCTATTGGCAAAGTCGCTGATCATAGAGCAGGCCCCACGTGGCAAAACAGTGATCAAACGGGGATCAGATGAGCAGATCAGTTTTTTTCTGCTTGCCGGAGAGATTGAGCTTCAAGCCAAGGATGGAAACACCAACACCATCTCTTGTGGACAGGAGCGTGCCAGAAAACCCATTGCACAACTCCTGCCCCGGCTTTACGACGTGGTTGCCGCAACACCCATCCAGTTCATACAGATTGATAATCAGTTGCTGATTGGGCTATCCCAGCAACCTGATGTTGAGCAGATGGAGTTCAATGAGACCTTTCTTGACTCTGATATCAATGATACCGTATCCATAATGAAGCAGTGCCTGAAAGAGGATCTGGCCAACGAACAACTCTCTCTACCCAGCCTGCCGGATGTGGCAGTGCGCATTGGCCAGGCGCTTGGTGACAAGGTAACCGATGCCAAACGTATCGCCAGAATCATACAGACCGATATGGCCATGACGGCAAAGATCATTCGAGTGGCCAACAGTGCACTCTATACAAGCCGTAATCCAGTAGAAAACTGTTCGAACGCTGTGGTGCGGCTTGGCGTTCATACAACGCATCAACTGGTGCTCAGTTTTGCACTGCGAGAGCTGTTCCATACCAAATCCAGCATCATCCAAACGCACATGCAGTCGCTGTGGCGCCATAGCAGGGAGGTCGCCGCGATCTGTTATGTGTTGGCCAAACTGACAAAGCAGTTCAATCCGGAGCATGCCATGCTTGCCGGATTGCTGCATGATATTGGTACAGTGGTCATTCTTACTTATGCAGAGAAATTCCCTGATATAACGAACAACAAGGATCACTTGGAGCATGTAATAGATGATATGCGTGGAGCCGTCGGCGGCATGGTTCTGCGCAGTTGGGGATTTGTTGATGACCTGGTTCTGGTAACAGAAGAGGCCGAGAACTGGCAGCGCGATCCAGCTGAAGCGCCAGACTATGCTGACCTGGTCATTATCGCCCAGTTGCATAGCTTCATCGGTACACCCGGAATGGATCAGCTGCCGGCATTTGATCAGGTACCGGCCTTCCATAAACTCTCACTGGGTGAGATCACTCCAAGGAAGAGTTTGAAGATCCTGGAAACCGCATCAAAACAGCTGGCAGATGCCGAAGCTCTGCTGCGCGTCTGAATCAATTATGGTGAATCGCACGATAACAACCCTTTGAAACAGCCCCAATCAAAGGCCGAGCCAGGATCTGTTTTGCGCCCAGGGGCAATATCGCTATGCCCCATGATCCGCTCTGCCGTGATTGCAGGGAAGGCCCGCATAATGGCATCAGTCACCTCTGCCAACGTCTGGTACTGAATATCCGTATAGGGCAGATCATCCGTCCCCTCCAGCTCAATGCCAATCGAGAAGTCATTGCAGTTGCTGCATCCCTGAAACTCTGACTGCCCTGCATGCCAGGCCCGTTGGGATAGCGGCACATACTGCACCAATTCACCATCACGTCGAATCAGCAGGTGCGCTGCAACCCGCAGTTCACAGATATTTTGAAAACAGGGGTCGGCATCTGGATCGAGCCGGTTCAGAAACAGATCATCAATAAAGGGGCCGCCAAATTGACCGGCTGGCAGGCTGATATTGTGAATCACCAGCAGGTTGATTTCTGCACCCGATGGACGCTCGTCACAATTGGGCGAGGGACACTGACGCGCCCCATCCACAAGACCTTGAGGCGTTATCTCCATAAACCTATCGGTTGATCATCCCTTTGATCACCATATCGGTATAGCTGACCACGCCGATAGCCTCGCCCTTCTCTGTTACCAGCGCCCGGCTGATTCTAAACCGGCCAAAAAGCCGCGCACAGTAGCGAATATCCATCTCTGGCTTTACCTCGATCACCGGCTTGGACATGATCTCATAGATGTTGACCCGCTCTGGCGCCTTATCTTCCGCCAGCACCTGACGTGCAATATCCGAGAGCATCACCATACCAAACTCATCATCAACGCTTCGCTTCTGCACCACCAGCGCCAGGCTCTCTACCTCCAGCATGGTGTTCAGCGCCTCCGCCACTGTACTCATACCATCGACCATTCTGAAATTGGTCTTCATCACATCCCGCACGCGCACCACAGGCTTTTTGCTCATAGCTCATCCTCTACCTTCTGAGAAAGCACCCGTATCTGGTGGCTCACACCGATGGCATCCTCTACATCTATCTGGAAGGCGATGCCGGTTCCTGGCTTCTCATCAAACTGACCCACCCTGGCAATGGTCTCCAGTATGCAACGACAGTGGTGCTCCTCCACCAGCAGCAGCACTACATCACACTGGCTCTCCAGGTTCAGGCCAAAAAAAGATTTGGATTTCTGGATGCCCTCACCACGCGCCTGATTGATCACCGTTGACCCGGTCGCCCCCGCTTCACGAGCCGCATCCAACACCCTGGTGGTTTCAGTATCTTCAACAAAGGCAACGATAAGTTTGAAATGCATGACTACTCCTCCCGGGAATCCGATAATTGTCTGCTGATGCGTCTGCCATACCACTCACTCAACTGCGCATAGGCCATGACGCTCATAATGGGAAACAGGCTGGCAAAGGCGATCAGGCCAAAGCCATCCAGCAATGGATTTCGACCGGGCACATTGGATGCCAGCCCCAACCCCAGTGCGGCAACCAGCGGCACGGTAACGGTAGAGGTGGTGACGCCACCCGAATCGTAGGCCAGTGCAACAATGGATTTTGGAGTGACCATTGTCTGCAATATCACCACCACATAGCCTGCGATAATGTAATAGTGCAGCGGTGTGCCACTTACGATACGGTAGGTACCCAGCGCAATGCCGACAGAGACCCCAATGGCCACCGCCACCCGCAGCCCACGGATGCCCACAGTACCGCCAGAGACCTGGTTGGCCATGATGGCGACCGCAATAAGCGACGGCTCTGCAATGGTGGTGGCAAAGCCGATGGCCGCAGCAAAGAGATAGACCCAGATGTAGTAGTGCCACTCTGGAGTCTGGCTGCCTGCTGCTGTATCAATACCCAGAAAAACAGGGTTGGTGAGCTGCTCTGCCATCAGTTTGCCGATGGGAAACAGCGCCTGCTCCAGCCCTTGCAGAAACAGTGCCAGACCCACGATCACAAAGAGAAAGCCAACCAGCAGCTGTGGCAGATTGGGAATGCGGCGGCGTAATACAAACAGCTGAAAGCCAAAAATAATGACCACAATCGGCAGCACATCCCGAATGGTAGCAATCAGCATATCAAAGAAATGAAGTAGCCCGGCAATCACAGCAGCATCCCGTAGCCCATCACAAAGATCATCGGGGTGAGCGAAGCAAAGGCGATCAGCCCAAAGCCATCGGTCAGCGGATTACGCCCATGGATGCTGCTGGATAGCCCAACACCCAGTGCAGTGACCAGTGGCACAGTGATGGTCGAGGTGGTCACACCACCCGAATCATAAGCGATACCAATGATTTCAGGCGGAGCAAAGCCGGTCATAATAACCACCCCGGCATAACCGCCCATAATAAGATAGTGCACCGGCCACCCTTTGATGATGCGCATCAC
Source organism: Candidatus Polarisedimenticolaceae bacterium (assembly GCA_021648685.1). Taxonomy (GTDB): domain Bacteria; phylum Pseudomonadota; class Gammaproteobacteria; order Chromatiales; family Chromatiaceae; genus WFXD01. The sequence continues at coordinate 29,421 of JAKISI010000034.1, read as the reverse complement.
ACCAACCATAATCGCCAGCCCCACCGAAAGCGCCACCGTCAGCCGCAGGCCATCGGCATAATCGGTCATTGCCGTCGGCGTGTTTTCAATCATGCTGCCAGCTGCGGCGACCCTGGCCGCCTCATCCACAACCGCAATCAATGCCGGTTCGGCAACCGTTGTACCAAACCCCAATGCAAATGCAAAGAGCAGCAGCCAGGGGACACTCCCCTTGCGAGCAAAACCATGCGCCATGGTCTCACCAATGGGGAACAGCCCGGTTTTCAGCCCGTATACAAACAGGGTCAGACCCAGCACCACCAGCATTGTCCCAACCAATAGATCAGCCAGATTGGGTATCGGCTGGCGCAGAACCGCCAGCTGAAAAAAGGCGATCACCATGATAATCGGCGTCAGATCCTTGATGCTGCCAACTAATGATGAACCAAGATGTAATAACAGCTTCTTCACAACGGCCACTTCAGCAAAATTCACCCTCTCGGGCAAGGTAAAAAATCATAAACAAACAGGCTCAATCCAAGCTGGAATTCAGGTGGCCATTCAGCTCACTTAGTCAAGCCATGCTAAATCTTGTTTTTAAAAATGGAGCCACAAAGTGCCGTTTTTTATGTAAAAATAGGCATTTTCCCACACTTGAAAAAATCACTATGCTGCCACCTGCCTCCATCATCCAGACACAGATCGCCACAGCTCTGGCAGAAGACATTGGCTCCGGTGATCAGACTGCTGCGCTAATCCCTTCCGATGCCACTACAACTGCTCAGGTGATATGCCGGGAGCAGGCGGTACTCGCCGGTTCGGCCTGGTTTGACGAGGTATTCCGCCAACTGGAGAGCCGCATAGCGGTCGAATGGCAGGCCGCAGATGGCGACATGCTGCAACCCGACCAGCTGCTCTGCACCCTCACCGGCAATACCCGCGCCATACTCACCGGCGAGCGCACCGCACTGAACTATCTGCAGACCCTCTCTGGCACCGCAACAGAGGCCAGGCGTTACGCCGATGCAGTAGCCGGAACCGGGGTGCGCATCCTGGACACCCGCAAGACTCTGCCCGGCATGCGACTTCAGCAAAAATATGCAGTCACCTGCGGCGGCTGTCACAACCACCGCATCGGCCTCTACGACGCCATCCTCATCAAAGAGAACCACATCATGGCCGCAGGCACCATCCATGCCGCTGTCGAGACCGCCCAGGCCAATGCCCCCGATCTGGAGATCGAGGTCGAGGTGGAGAATATGGATGAGCTGGCTCAGGCGCTTGCCGCAGGTGTGCAGCGCGTGCTGCTGGATAATTTCAGTCTCGATCAGCTGCGCGAAGCCGTTGCATTCAATCGGGGGCGGGCGAGGCTGGAGGCCTCAGGCGGCATCCACCTGGAAACCATTCGCGCCATCGCACAGACCGGCATTGACGATATCTCTGTCGGCGCACTGACCAAAGACCTGCAGGCCACAGACCTCTCCATGCGCTTTGCCACTTAGCGCCAGGCGTGCTGCTGCACCAGCTCGGCCATCAGTTTGATATGCCCAGGTGACTCATTGAGCGCAGGGATATAGTGGTACGACTCTCCACCCGCCTTGAGAAAATAGTCCCGGTTTTCAACCGCAACCTCCTCCAGCGTCTCCAGGCAATCTGCTGCAAAGCCAGGGCAGATAACATGCACGCGCTTCACCCCCTCCTTTCCCCACGCCTTTAGCAGCTTGTCCGTATAGGGTTGAATCCATGGCTTGCGCCCCATGCGGGATTGGAAGCTGATCGCCCATTGACCGTCTGTCAGACCCAGCTCTGCCGCCAACAGCGACGCTGTGATTTGGCACTCCTCCGGGTAGGGGTCACCACCATCGGCATAATCCTGGGGAATGCCGTGGAACGACATCAGCAGACGCTCTGGCTGCTCTTCACGCTGCCACACGGCGCGCACTGAATCGGCCAGCGCCTGGATGTAGGCCGGATGATTATGATAGCGGTTGATAAACCTCAACTCCGGGATGCGTCGCCACTGTTGCAGCTCTGCGGTCACCGCATCAAAGATGGAGGCGGTCGTTGCAGCACAATATTGCGGGTAGAGCGGCAACACCAGCACCCGGCTGGCATTGCTCTGACGCAGCTGATCCAACCCGGCTGCAATGGATGGATTACCATAACGCATGGCCAGTGCCACTTTAACGGGCTGATCCAAACAGCCATTCAGCTGCTGTTGCAACGCCTTGACCTGATGCTGCGAGATCCGCATCAGCGGCGACCCCTCCTCCGTCCAGACCGAGGCATAGGCCGCAGCCGAACGCTTGGGGCGCCTGCGCAGGATGATGCCGTTCAGAATAAACCACCAGAGCCAGCGAGGGGTCTCCACCACGCGCGTATCACTCAGAAACTCTGCCAGATAGCGGCGCACATCCGCCGTCGTGGGCGCATCAGGTGTCCCCAGATTTACCAGTAGAACACCCAGATGCTCAGGGATGGCCTTGTCGATTACAGGATGATTTTGATAGGGCAGCATATTATCCCCGATTATTTAGGTTTTTTCCTGTTGGCATTGATCCTCTCCAGAATCAGATCCTGGTCACTCAGATTAACCAGCTCAACCTCTCTGTCACGCTTCAGGGTCAGCCTTGTCCTGTCCAGAAACAGCCAGTGAGAGGATTCCACCGAGGTGATTTCATGAAATTTTATTGTAGTCTCATAACCCTGATCCGGTTTTGACAGCGTAATGCCTTTGTCATCAACCACCACATGCGCGCCACCAAAGGTTTTTAGCAGCTTTTCCAGTTTTCGTTTATACCAGTGCGCCAGACCAATCGGTATGATTGTCAGCAGCAGCAGCGGGATTGAAACGGCATCATAGTACCAGGCCGCCATCGCCCCCGCGATGCTGCCCAACAAAATGATGCTGATAACACCATCAACCCTTTGGTACTTCACTTTGTTCCAAACTGAGATCATAACGGCAGCTTATGCACCTCTCAGGGTTTTCAATGGCGGTTGATTTAGCACAAACCGGGTGCCCAGCGTTCCCGCCACGCCCACCCCGATGGCACCGACCAGCATGCCACTCAGCCAGAGGGCAGGCCCCGGCAGATAGACCAGATCAAAGAGCTGCTTCGCAATCACCATCCCGATAATCCCCGCAGCAATAGCGCCAACCAGACCGGAGAGCAGCCCCAGCCCCGTGTACTCCAGCACGATGCTGCTCATCAGCTGACTGCGCCGCGCACCCAGGGTACGCAGTACAGCAGCCTCGCGGATACGTTCATCCAGCGTGGCATGGATGGTGGCATACATCACCATCAGCCCGGCCAGCACGGTAAAGATGAAGACAAACTCCACCGCCATAATCACCTGCTCGATAATATCCCGTACCTGATTCAGGATGGTCGCCACATCCAGCACCATGATATTGGGGAACTGCTGCACCATCCTGTTCAGCACCGCATGCTGTTCTGCGGGCAGATAGAAGCCGGTGATGTAGTTGACTGGATATTTATCCAGCAACCCTGGCGGTGCCACCACAAAGAAGTTGGCCTTGAAGCTCTCCCAGTCAATCCGCCGCAGACTGCTGATTTTGGCGGTAAAGAGCTGCCCGGCAACATTGTAGGTAAGGGTGTCACCCAACCCCAGCCCCAGCTCTTTGGCCAGGCTCTGCTCTACCGAGATGATCGATTTTCCATGATCTCCCGGCTGCCACCAGCTGCCGCTGACGACTGCATTGCCACTCTGCACCTCCTCTGCCCAGGAGAGATTGAACTCACGCGCCACCAGCCGCTTGGCACGATCGGTTTTAAGCTCACCTGGCACAATGGGCTTGCCATTGATCTGCTCCAGGCGGGCGCGCACCATCGGATAGAGCAGCGGTGGCTCTACCCCTTCCGCACGCAAAAAGTCCCGCACCCCCTCCAGTTGATCGGGCTGGATATTGATCAGAAACCGATTGGGGGCATCCGCTGGCAGGCGATTCTCCCACTCGCTAAGCAGATCACCCCGCACCACCGCCAGCAGCAGCAGTGCCATCAACCCCACTCCAAAACCAACCATCTGCACCAGGCTATGACCCGAGCGGCGGGAGATATTCACCACCCCAAAACGCCAGGCAGCTCCACCTTTTTTACGCAGTGGCCGCAGCAGCAGCAACAGCCCACCCGCCACCAGCGCCAGCATCAGCAGCACCAGCAGCAGACCGCCCACGATGGCAGCCGCCAGCTTCAGATTTTGCGCCTGAAACAGCACCAGCACCATAAAGGCCAGGATGCCGATACCGTAGGCCGTCAGGGCATTGGCCTGCAACCCGCCCAGATCCCGCCGCAACACCCGCAGGGTGGAGACATCCTTCAGCTGCAAGATGGGCGGCACAGCAAAGCCGAGCAGCGTCACCATCCCGGTGATCAGCCCCAGCGCGACCGGCCAGAGGCTGGGGGCAGGCAGCGCAATACCGGCCAGTGGTGCCAGAAAGAACATCAGCCCCCACTGCGCCAGGTAGCCGACCGCAATGCCGACCACGCTGGCCAGCAGCCCCAGCACCACCATCTGTATCAGATAGAGCCGAGTGATCATCGCCTGCTCCGCCCCCAGACAGCGCATGATGGCGCAGTTATCCAGATGTCGGCTGATGAAGCGGCGGGTCGCCATCGCCACAGCAGCACCCGCCAGCAGTACGCTGACCAGCGCCGCCAGCGCCAGAAAGTGTTCGCCCCGCTTGAGCGCCGAGCGCACCTCGGGTCGGGCATCCTGCACATCAAGCAGCGACTCGCCCGGTCTCAGTTTTGGCTCCCACTCCTGGCGGATCTGCCCAATGGCCTCCGCATCCCCCGCCAACAGCAGGCGATAGACAATCCGGCTAGCTGGCTGAACCAAACCTGTGGCCGGCAGGTCATCGGTGTGCATCAGCAGCCGGGGGGCAATATTGAGCAGCACCCCTTCGGATTGATCCGGCTCACTGGTGAGTACTGCGGCGACCTTCAGATCAATATTGCCGACCGTGAGTTCATCCCCCACATCGACTCCCAGGATGGTCAGCAGGCGGCTGCCACCCCAGACGGTACCCGGTTCAGGGCCGCCCGTGACCACAGCGTCCGCCGCAAACAACTTGGGCGCGGTACGGTTCTGTCCACGCAACGGGTAGCTGTCACTGACCGCCTTCAGCGCCACCAGCTGGTTTTTCTCTCCTGCCAGCACCATGGTGGGAAACTCCAGCGTTTTGGCGCTCTGTAGCCCCAGTTCAGCGGCGCGCGCCACCCGCTGCGCCTTGATCGCGCTATCGGAGAGGTAGACCAGATCACCACCCAGCAGATCATTGGCCTGCCCGGCCAGCGCCTGGTGGATGCGACTGGTGAAGAAGTTGACCGAGGTGACGCTCGCCACCGCGATAATCAGCGCCATGGCCAACACCATCAACTCCCCGGCGCGCCATTCACGGTGGAGGTGGCGCAGGGCAAGGGAGAAGTGGTTCATGACGACTCTGCCTGTAACTGACCCTCATCCAGCTCCAGCTGACGCTGGCAGCGTGCCGCCAGATGCAGATCGTGGGTCACCAGTACCAGTGTGGTACCCTGTTCGGCATTGAGTTGAAACAGCAGGTCAATAATGCGCTCACCGGTGCGGTGATCAAGGTTGCCGGTCGGCTCATCCGCAAACAGCACCTGCGGATGCGGCGCAAAAGCGCGGGCGATGGCCACCCGCTGCTGCTCACCACCAGAGAGCTGCTTCGGATAGTGGCTGGCGCGCTCTGTCAGTTCGACCCGTTGCAGCACCCCCTCGGCCACCTGCCGGGCATCGTGCCGCCCGGCCAGCTCCAGCGGCAGCATCACATTCTCCAGTGCCGTCAGATTGGGCAGCAGTTGAAAGGCCTGGAAGACAAACCCCACCTTTTCGCCACGCAACCGGGCGCGGCCATCCTCATCCAGTGCAAAGAGATCCTGCCCGCCGATGGAGACGCGGCCTTCGGTAGGTTCATCCAGCCCGGCCAGCAGCCCCAGCAGGGTCGATTTTCCCGACCCAGAGGCGCCCACGATGGCAACGGTCTCACCTGCGGCTATACTCAGGTCAACGCCCTGTAGCAGGGTCAACTCCCCCTCGGGGCTCATGACGCGTTTATGTAGATTCTGTGTATTAACTACGATTTGTGCTGTCATACGAGACATCCGGGTTATAGAGTTCAACTGGGTAGGATTATCACACCATGAAATGGTTCTATCGAACACTCATTATTTTTTTACTGGTCGCAGTGCCTCCCTGTGCCACCGCCAGCGAGACCATCCTGGTGCTGGGCGACAGCCTCAGTGCTGCCTTTGGGATAGAGAAGAGCCAGGGCTGGGTCAACCTGCTGCGGCAACGGCTGAAGCAGCATGGATACGACTACCACGTCATCAACGCCAGTATCAGCGGTGAAACCACGAGCGGCGGACTGGCGCGGCTTCAGCCTCTGTTGAAGCGCCATCAACCCGCCATTGTCATTCTCGAACTGGGGGTCAACGATGGATTGCGCGGCCAGCCGCTTCGCAGCATGCGCAAGAACATTCAACAGATCATCCGGCTGAGCCAGCAGCAGGGCAAGCTGCTGCTGGTCGGGATGCATCTGCCGACAAACTATGGGGCAGGCTATACCCACCAGTTTCATCGCATCTACAGCGAACTGGCGCAGCACAACGGGGTGCCGCTGGTCTCTTTTCTGATGCAGGGGCTGGAGGATAGCCGCAGACATTTTCTGCCCGACCGGCTGCACCCCAATGCCGCAGCGCAACCTGTTCTGCTGTCAAATATATGGGAAGAGCTGAAACCGCTGCTCAGACAGTAGCACTGCGAAAGTGGCGCAGGCGAATCCCCAGCAGCAACAGCACGGCAAAATAGGCCGCCGCCGCAGCGCCGATCAGAGAGGCCAGCCGCACAACCCGCTCCCCTGTCGTCAGCGACAGCCAAAGCTCAATATCACCCGCCCCCCAGAGCAGCACCCCGGCCATTACGGCACAGCCCGATGCTCCCTGCGCAATCAACACTGGCCAACCCTGCGCGGGTCGGTAGACCCCCTCTTTACGCAGCGCACGAAACAGCAGGTAGGCGTTGATATAGGCCGACAGCGTGGTCGCCAGCGCCAACCCGGCATGTGCCAGCGGGAAGACCAATATAATATTCAGCACCATGTTGGAGGCCATCGCGATGATCGCAATCCGCACCGGGGTCTTGGTATCCTGCCGGGCATAGAATCCGGGAGCCAATACCTTCACTAAAATAAAGCCGATCAGCCCCAGCGAGTAGGCCATCAGGCTGCGGGTGGCCATCTCCACATCATGCGCGGTAAAGGCCTCGGAATACCAGAGCGTCGCATTCATCGGCCCCGCCAGCACCAGCAGCCCGATCCCGGCGGGCAGCCCCAGCAGCAGCACCCAGCGCAGCGCCCAGTCGATGGTTTTGGAGAAATCCTGCGAGGATGCTTCCGCATGTTTGCGTGACAGGCTGGGCAGAATCACCGTCGCCAGCGCCACCCCAAGGATACCCAGTGGAAACTCCATCAGCCGGTCAGAGTAGTAGAGCCAGGAGATGCTGCCTGCGGTCAGCAGCGAGGCGATCAGGGTATCCAGCAGCAGATTGATCTGTCCGACCGAGACACCAAACAGCGCTGGCACCATCAGCTTGCCCACCCGGCGAACCCCTTCATCCCTGGGTGCAATCTGCGGTCGGGGCAGCAGTCGCAGTTTATTCAAAAATGGGATCTGAAAGACAAACTGAACCGCCCCGGCGATCAGCACCCCCCAGGCCAGCGCCATGATCGGGGTATCCATCTGCGGCGAGAGCCACAGGGCACAGCTGATCATCGAGATATTCAGCAACACCGGGGTAAAAGCGGGCACACCAAAGCGATTGTGAGCATTGAGGATACCACCCGCAAAGGCCACCAGTGAGATAAAAAAGAGGTAGGGAAAGGTGAGCCGCAGCATGTCGACCGCCAGATCGAACGACTCGCCCTTGGCGATAAAGCCGGGCGCAAAGAGAGAGACCAGCACCGGCGCGCCGACCACTCCCAGCAGCGTCACAACCAGCAGGCCAGCACCCAGGGTGCCTGCCATCCGATCAACGAAGCCCTTCAGCTCATCAAAGCTGCGCTTGGCCCGGTACTCTGACAGCACCGGCACAAAGGCGACCGAAAAGGCCCCCTCAGCAAACAGGCGGCGCATGAAGTTGGGGATCTTGAAGGCGACAAAGAAGGCATCTGTATTGGCATTGGCACCAAAAACATGCGCAAACACCAAGTCGCGCACCAGCCCCAGGATGCGTGACAGGAAGGTGTTGCTTCCTACAGTTGCAATCGATTTAATCAGCGAAGCCAGCAGTTTTTCCTATTATTTTTTATCCACGGATAAAACACAAAAATGTTGCAGAGCCACCAAAGTAAAGGCACTTTAGGCGAGGCTCCGTTGCAAAAAAGCAGTCTACAGTAACTTCCTGGCTCCAACATCAATATTTATTTGACAAGCAGCGCCGGGTTCAGCAGAATACTCGGCCTTTCACCTCGGCATATTTCTAGGAGACCGAAGTTGGCTAATACAGCACAAGCACGCAAGCGCGCCCGTCAGGCGGAGACGCACCGTCAACATAACGCAGGCCGCCGCAGCATGATGCGCACCTATATCAAGAGGGTTCTCGCCGCTGTTGAAGCCGGCAACAAAGAGGAAGCGCAGACCGCCTATGACGAGGCAGTGCCTGTGATTGACCGCTCAGCCAACAATGGCCTGATTCACAAGAACAAGGCGGCACGCTTCAAGAGCCGTCTGAACATTCGGGTCAAGGCACTGTAGGCTGGCACCCTAAGCAGCATCTTGAAAAAACCGGCAGCTGCCGGTTTTTTTATTGCCTGAAATCTCAAGGTCAGACCAGCACCAGGTTATCCCGGTGAATCAGCTCCTCTTCATTCACATAACCTAGTATCTCCTGGATTGCACTGCTGGATAGCCCCATGATGCGCCGGCTCTCTTGGGCGTTATAATTGACCAATCCGCGCGCCACCTCCCTGCCCTGCTCGTCCACGCAGGAGACCACTTCACCCCGGACGAAGCCACCATCAACCGCTTTGACGCCAACCGCCAGCAGGCTGCGACCCGAGTTGCACAGCACCTGGACTGCGCCGGTATCCAGGGTCAATCTGCCCTGCACCTGCAGGTGTCCGGCCAGCCAGCGTTTTCTTGCCGCCTGCGGCTCCTGATTTGAGACCAGCAGCGTACCCACCTCTTCACCCGCTGCAATGCGGCTCAAGACACGTTCGCTTGCACCCGATGCAATGATGGTTGTCGTACCCGAGCGGGCAGCCAGTCGTGCCGCACGCAGCTTGGTCACCATGCCGCCCCGACCCAGCCCGGCACGGGAGCCACCTGCAAATCCATCCAACTCGGGGTTATCCACCGGGCTTTCGTTGATCAGTCTGGCATTGGGATTAGAGCGAGGATCACTGTCAAAGAGCCCCTCCTGGTCGGTCAGCAACAGCAGTAGATCGGCTTCGATCAGATTGGCCACCATCGCTGCCAGGGTGTCATTATCCCCAAAACGCAGCTCGTCATTGGCCACCGTGTCATTCTCATTCACCACCGGCACCACGCCCAGTGCCAGCAATGTCCGCAGGGTGCTGCGCGCATTGAGGTAGCGCTGCCGGTTGGTGAGGTCATCATGCGTCAACAGCACCTGTGCGGTGTGCAGCCCATGTTTCTGGAAGCAGGTCTCATAGGCCTGCACCAGCCCCATCTGGCCGATGGCCGCTGCGGCTTGCAGACCGTGAATGGTGCTGGGCCGCTGCTGCCAACCCATGCGGCTCATCCCCTCTGCCACGGCGCCGGATGAGACCAGAACCAGCTCGCGACCCGCTGCCACCCAGGCGGCCATCTGCTCAACCCAGGAGGCCAGTGCCTGCTGATCCAGCCCTTTGCCATCCCCCGTCAGCAGTGCGCTGCCAATCTTGACGACCCAGCGCCTGGTCGAGGGGATTTGGTTTCGGGAGTTCATTTTTTAACTATTCGCCATCAGAAATAATAAATTTTCCAGTTACCCGCAACTTATCCCTTGTACCTCTTGCAACTACTTCGTTGGATCCCACGGCTCGTCATCCGCCTCAGGCTCGGCATTCTCGGCGGCCTTGAGTGCATCGAGATAGTCCATCAGCGCATAGACCAATGCCTGGGTACCCTCTCCATTCAATGCCGATATGGCAAAAACAGGGCCTTCCCAGCCGAGGGATTCCAGCAGCTGCTGTCGCCTCTGTTCAAACTCTGCATCATCCAGCAGATCCTTTTTATTCAATACCAGCCAGCGCTCACGCTGCGCCAGATCGCCACCAAACTGCTCCACCTCTTTGATGATGCGGCGCACATCCTCAGCCGGATCAGCGGATTCATCAACCGGCATCATATCCACCAGGTGCAGCAGCAGGCGGGTTCGCGAGAGGTGTTTCAGGAACTGGATGCCCAGCCCGGCACCCTCCGCAGCCCCCTCGATCACACCGGGGATATCCGCAATCACGAAGCTATGGTCGGTACTCACACGCACCACCCCAAGGTTGGGGTAGAGGGTGGTGAAGGGGTAATCCGCCACCTTGGGGCGCGCATGGGAGACCTTGCGAATCAGACTGGATTTACCCGCGTTCGGCATCCCCAGCAGCCCCACATCCGCCAGCAGAATCAGCTCCAGATAGAGCTGTCGCCGCTCACCCAGGGTGCCTTTTGTGGCCTGCCTGGGGGCGCGGTTGGTGCTGCTTTTAAAACGCGTGTTGCCAATGCCGTGAAAACCGCCCTTGGCCACCAGCAGCTTTTGGCCATGCTCCAGCAGCTCGCCAATGCCCTCTTCAGTCTCCTTATCCCACACCCGCGTACCCACCGGGACACGCACATAGACATCTTCACCCGCACGCCCCGTGCAGTTGCGGCTCATGCCATTCTGTCCACGCTCTGCGCGATGGGTGCGGTGATGACGAAAATCAACCAGCGTATTCAATCCGGAATCCGCCACCAGAAAGACATCGCCGCCATCGCCGGCATCTCCACCGTCTGGTCCGCCTTTGGGGATATATTTCTCACGGCGAAAGCTGACGCAGCCATTGCCGCCATCACCGGCATCAACGCGGATCGTTGCTTCATCGACAAATTTCATTGGATATGATTTTAGCCCGGATTATTTATAAAAAAAGAGGTGAATCTTGTTCCACCAATTATATCAATTGGTTGAATGAGATTCGCCTCCTTTTTATGGGTATTTCAGGCTATTTGTTTTTTACCCGCTCAGGTCAGGCTTGGCTAAACCTTGAATCGCCCCACCAACTTCTGGAGCTGAAGGGCCATCACCGAGAGCTGTTCACTACTGGTTGCGGCTTGCTGGCTTAGCTGGCCGTTCTCGTTCGCCACGTCATTGATCACCACCATGTTCTGGCTGATCTGCTCCGTTACCCTGCTCTCCTCCTCCGTAGCACATGCAATTTGTGTAACTAGCTGCTTTATCCCTGCTACAGAGGAGGTGATCTCCGCCAAGGCGGTTCGAGCTCTGTCTGCTTGCTGCACACTCTCGTGAGCCTGACTGCGACCATGCTCCATGACCTTAACCGCTTGCGCCGTGCCAGATTGAACATGCTCAATCATCTCCTGTATCTCCTGGGTTGCTTGCTGGGTGCGCCCCGCAAGGGTACGAACCTCATCCGCTACCACTGCAAAACCCCGTCCCTGCTCGCCTGCCCGAGCCGCCTCAATGGCGGCATTGAGTGCCAGCAGATTGGTCTGCTCTGCGATCCCTTTTATCACACCCAGGACATCACCAATCTTATTGCTCTCCTGACCCAACCGAAGGATAACATCGGCTGATTGCTCTACCTCCTGAGCCAGCGCACTAATGCTCTCAGTGGTCTGATTGACCACTTGCACCCCCTCATTGGCATGCTCATTCGCTTGCACCGCAGCTTGCTCAACCTGAGCCACGTCATGGGTCACACTCTGCACTGTGGAAGCCAGCTCGGTAAGCGCTGTTGCAACTTGCTCCGTCCGCATCTGTTGATGCTGGATTCCCTCACTGCTTCTATGGTTGGTCTGCGATAGCTCCTGCACAGCACTGAGGCAATCATTTGAAGCGCTCTGAACCTCTCTGATCAGATCTTGAAGCCTGCCAGCAAAGAGATTGAACCAATGAGCCAGCTCACTAACCTCATCTCTACCCGATTCATCAAGACGCTTGGTCAGATCACCCTCGCCATCTGCAATATTCCGCGCCATATCAGTCACTTTTTCCAGCGGTCTGGTAATGGTAATGATCAGTATGATGGCACTCACAAAGGAGAGCACGATAACCGCCAGCAAAAACAGGCTGATGATGAAGTTTGAGCTGCTGATCTCCTCTTTAAAGGTTTCTGACAGGATGCTGATACCCTGGTTTACAGAGACCGCGTCCATGCTAAGTTGTTGGGTCTTGTTCAGTTTTTCTGTAAGTGCATTTAGCTCGCCAGCCTGCACGCCGATACCCGCTGTAAACTCATCCATCTTTTTCATGGTATGGGAAAGACTGATCAGGGCCTCCCTGCGCATGGCCTCTTTAATGTCTCCAACCGAATCTGTGGCATCTTCCAGGCTATAGCGCGCCTCTCCATCCGGCATCCCGTCTACTGCCTCCTCCATGTTTGCTGTTAGCTCATCAAGTGTGCTGGAGATGGTTTCTATTTTGCGCGCCAGAATCTTTACCGTTTGGTTGGTGTGTACAATATCCTCTGCAATGGCGGACATGCCGCTGGAAACCTCTGACAGGTGATGGCCTGCCTGTACCATCATTGACGCCGTCTGCTGAGCATTTTCTGCTCCTGTGACCGCCTTCTCTACAACCTCACCAAAACCATCATTGAGCTTTTCAAAAGAGAGGCTGGCAATCACTAATGTGGCCAGAAGCAGGGCACCTGTGATGGCGCCATTCATAATTAGTTTGGTTTTGATCTTCACAAGTCTATCCTTTGGGGTGACACTATATGTAGATAAGTATCGGCAGCCTGTTGAAGAAGTTTACTGGTAACTGAAGCGCCTGGGTGGTATCTCTGTTTTTCCTGCCTTGTTCGGGATCACTGAACGATACAGTAACAGGGCGTATAGGTTTTGCCTGGCAGTTTCATCCGGTGCTGATTGACGAATGAGGTAAGCAGATCATCCATTGGCCGCATGATCTCTTTATCCCCACGCATCTCAAAATGACCATGTTGTTCGATGGCACGAATGCCATCATCCTTTACGTTGCCCGCCACAATTCCAGAAAAAGCCCGCCTCATGTTTGCAGCTAAAAGGTGGCTCTCCTGATTTTTATGCAGCTCCAGCCCCAACATGTTTTCATGTGTTGGGGCAAAGGTCTCCTGGAACGCGCTATCTATCTTTAACAGCCAGTTGAAATAGTAGGCATCGCCTGTTTTTTGGCGAAACTGACGCACCTCTTTTATCCCGCTCAAAATCTCACGCGCCGCAGCAGCTGGGTCGTTGATTATAATCTTGTAGCACTTACGAGCCTCATCCCCTAACGTGTCTGAAATAAATTTATCAATCGACTCAAAATACCCTTTTGCGCTTGCCGGCCCGGTAAAAATCAGGGGGAATGGCACCTCTCTGTTATCCGGGTGCAGAAGTATCCCCAGGATATAAAGGATCTCCTCTGCGGTACCAGCACCTCCGGGGAAAACAATAACGCCGTGGCCCGTGCGAACGAATGCCTCAAGGCGCCTCTCTATATTCGGCAAAATAACCAGGTCATTAACAATAGGGTTGGGGGACTCCGCAGCAATAATTCCCGGCTCGGTAATGCCGATATAGTGACCATTATTTATGCGCTGCTTTGCATGGCCAATGGTTGCCCCTTTCATCGGGCCTTTCATTGCACCTGGCCCACAGCCTGTACAGACATCCAACCCTCTAAGCCCCATCTCGTGCCCTACCTCTTTTGAATATTCATACTCTTTGCGGGATATGGAGTGTCCGCCCCAGCAGACAACGAGGTTTGGTTTTATTCGTGGCTTGAATATATTGGCATTTCGCAAGATATGGAAAACAGAATTTGTAACGCCACTCTCTGTTTTCAGGTCAAAATTCGGGCTGTCTATAATCTCATTGCTGGTATATACAACATCTCTCAATACGGCAAAAAGATGTTCGCTTATACCTTTGATCATCTTCCCGTCAACAAAGGCACTGGCTGGCGCATTTTTTACTTCCAGCTTTAAACCGCGCGCCTGCTGCAGAAGACGAATATCAAAGGTCCTGTATCGCTCCAACAGCTCTTTGCCATCATCCAGGTTGCTTCCGCAATTCAGCACCGCTAAAGAGCAGTTGCGGAATATTTCATATATGCCTCCCTGGCTTGTATCCAACAGCTTGCTTACTTCAACTTCAGCAAGGATGTCCAGATGGCCATTGGGTGTGATTCGCGCATTGACTACCTCATACATTATCCGCACCCTCAGTCATTGAAGCCATACTCATCTATTACGTCACGGATGGGGGTCAGTATCTCTGCCGCCTGATCCAGGATTTTAAACCCGGTATCATAGAATGAGGCGTTAACATCTCTATCTTCCCATCGGCTCTCGGCTTCAAAGCAGATACGCCTGGTGTCGCCATCATCACTCTGCCAGCGCATCTCCAGATTGAATCTTTTATTGAGCTCTATTGGTTTTTCACTAACCAACATCAACCCTTCTGTTGTGATGTCAACAATATGCCCGAGCAGCTCTTTGGTATCCCTGTCCCACACGCGCAGGTAATAGATCAGATGCCGGCGACGGATAGCGCGCCTGCCATTGGCCCCTTCTATCTCTTTATCTTTATTATCAAATAGCTTTCTTATGTACATGAGAATCTCTCTGTTTTTACCAAGATGTGATCGCAATTATGCTGACTTTTTCTTACCACCCGGATCCTGCAAGTGGTCCTGCTTGCGCAGTGCACCAAAAGCAGGCGCTTGAGGCGAGCACTTGCAGGATCCAGGTGGAAAGCAGCATATCCTTGCCATAGTAGCTGATGTCCCGGAGAGGGATCACTGTTTCGATCAAGATACCCATCAATTTCTAAGAAGGTTGCTGATATATTCTATTCTGTGCAGGCTCTGATAGTGTTCGTTTGATTTGGTTTTGTCTGTTCATGCATTAAGCATGCAATACTTCGCCTGGTTCGTTCAGCGCTATATTGCGGGTAATGGGCAGTCCTGGTGGGGGGTCAAGACGACAGGTTCAGCTCTTTGATCTTTCGGGTCAAGGTGTTGCGCCCCCAGCCCAATAGCTGGGCGGCATCCTGGCGGCGTCCTCCGGTATGTTCCAGCGCCACCTTTATCATGACGGCTTCAAAGGCAGGCAGGGCCTCGTGCAGGATACTCTCATCACCCTGTTGTAGCTTCTGCTGCGCCCAGATGCGCAACATGGTGCGCCACCCATTCGACGGTGATTCCATCTTGCCATCAATCTTCAGCTCTGGTGGCAGATCCTCAACATGAATATCCTGCCCCGAAGACATCACCGTAAGCCAGCGGGCGGTGTTCTCCAGCTGTCGGACATTGCCGGGCCATTTGATCTGTTGCAGCACCTCAATAGTCTCTGGTTTCAGGGTTTTAAGCTCTGTACCCAGCTCCTGGGCCGATGTGGTCAGAAAGTGCTGCATCAACAGCGGTATATCCTCGCGGCGCTCGCGCAGTGCCGGGATGTGGATGCGGATCACATTCAGGCGATGGAACAGATCCTCACGAAAGCTTCCTTTTTCCACCAACTCTTCCAGGTGCTGGTGGGTTGCGGCAATGATCCGTACATCCACCTTGACCGGCTCGTGGCCGCCAACCCGGTAGAATTCGCCATCGGCAAGCACCCGCAACAGGCGGGTCTGCAGCTCGGCCGGCATATCGCCGATCTCATCCAGAAACAGGGTGCCGCTATCGGCCTGTTCAAAGCGCCCCAGACGTCGGGTCTGCGCTCCGGTGAAGGCACCGCGCTCATGGCCAAACAGCTCTGACTCCATCAGGTCCCGCGGGATGGCGGCCATGTTCAGCGCAATGAAGGGGTTTGAGGCGCGCGGGCTGTGACGGTGCAGCGCCTGGGCCACCAGCTCTTTGCCGGTGCCGGATTCGCCATTGATCAGCACCGTTACGTTGGATCGGGCCAGGCGGCCAATGGCGCGGAACACCTCCTGCATGGCGGGTGCTTCACCGATGATCTCGGGGCTATCCAGCGCCTCTGCGGTAACGGCCTTTTCACTCTGCTGGCTGTGCCGACAGGCGCGTCGCACCTGCTCGATGGCCTCATCAATATCAAACGGTTTTGGCAGGTATTCAAAGGCACCGCCGTGGAATGCAGAGACGGCGCTCTCCAGGTCGGAGTGGGCGGTCATGATAATGACCGGCAGATCTTTGTGGCTCCCCTGGATGCGCTCCAGAAAAGCCAGACCATCTATACCCGGCATTCGAATATCAGAAACGATGACATCCGGGCGGTCATGCTGGAGTGCCTCCAGTGCCTCACTGGCATCCGCAAAACCCGTTACCTCCATCTCTGCCCGCTGTAGTGCCTTCTCCAGCACCCATCGGATGGAGTGGTCATCATCGATGACCCATACCTTGTAGCCTTCAGCCATTTCGATTCTCCAGTGGCAGCAATACGGTGAATACGGTTTCACCCTGTTTGCTGCGGCATTCGATCAATCCACGGTGCTGATTGATAAGTGACTGGGCAATGGTGAGGCCGAGCCCCATACCTCCTTCACTGTCGCTCACCATGGGGTAGAAAATTTTATTCAGGATGTCGGGCGCAATCCCTGGGCCATTGTTCTCGATCTCGATCTGGGCAACCAGCTTATGGCGACTGTTGCCGATGGTGAACTGCCGCTGGATGCGGGTTCGCAGGATGATCCGCCCCTCATCACCTGCGGCACGCACAGCGTTGCGCACAATGTTTAAAACCGCCTGGATCAGTTGGTCGGCGTCGCCCAGAAGTTCCGGAATGCTGGGGTCATAATCCACTGCGAGCTTTACCCGCCCGGCCGATTCTGCCTGCACCAGCGAGCGTACCCGATCCAGTACCTGGTGGATGTTGACCTGCCGGTATTGCGGCAGCTTGTTGGGCCCCAGCATGCGATCGACCAGGGTTTGCAGCCGGTCAGCCTCGTTGATGATGACCTGGGTGTACTCCTTCAAGGCGGGGTCGGGCAGTTCATGCTCCAGCAGCTGGGCGGCACCGCGCAGCCCACCCAATGGGTTTTTTATCTCATGCGCCAGGCTGCGGATAAGATCACGGGCGGCATGATGCTGGGAGATCAGCTGCTCTTCCCGGCTGATGCGCAGTTGACGGTCAAGCTGCTGGAATTCAACCAGAATGCCAGGTTCATGTTCAGCGCTGGAGAGCGGCATCACGGTACAGTCCACGGTGATCTCGCGGCCATCCAGTGTGTAGAGCGTCATTTCGCGCTCGGTGAATGGCGACCCCATGGCTACCGCCTGCCTAAAGGCTGCGCTCAGATCACGCTCAGGGCAGTGTATGAAGTCCTCCGCCTGCTGATCGCTCAGATTCCGGGCGCTGGCCGCAAACATCACCTCCCCGGCCGGGTTGATGTACTGCAGGCGCAGGTGCTCATCGAACAGGAGAACCGTGATGTTCAGGTTCTCCAGTATCCAGGGTGAGAGCGCTTTGTGCATCAGGCTATCTGCATTCATAATCCATGCTTAAGCAAATATCGAACCAGGCAGGGTTGCCCTGTTCTGTGGGGGATGACCCGCATGCGCGCACTATTATGGTGCGCCCAGTGAGGGGCGCGCATTATTACATGGCAGCAGTGGGGTTGGTAGTGGGGGTTACTTGGGTTTGGGATGCAGGATAGAGGTCTGCCGCAGATGAAATGAGACCGTGCCGGTGCTGGCCAGCGTCTCGCCGTCAGCATCGACAATATCGGCCTTCAGGGTGTGGGTTCCCCGGGGGATATCCTTGAGTGAGAACTGGGTTGAGCTGAGCTTCTCCTTTAGCTTCTGGCCATCCAGCGTGACCACAATCTTGTCTTCACCATGCAGACCGGGCGCCAGGAAAAAGGAGACATTGACGACCCCTTCCGTATTGCGAATGGTCTCATTCTGTTCAGGCTTCGCGATGGTGAATTTGCTGTAGCCCCTGCTGCGGCCAACATCGTCCTCATCACCGTCACTGCCTTGGAATGAATAGGGTCGCTGCCGGGAAGAGGCTGGTGCGGAGTCAATGGTGGTGATCACCTCTGCCTCGCGGTTGGGCTTTTTCGCATCATAGTGCGTCACCCCTTTTTCATCCACCCACTTATAAAACTCACCCGCAGAGAGCAGCAGGGGGAGGCAGCTTAAAAGTATAATCAGGAATCGAGACATATCTGGAGCATAGCCGAGCATATTGGAATCCTCAACCTCTCTTTTGTAACCCAAGATCCGCGATGGGTTGCGGCACATAGCACAAGCTATTGATCTCACAGCACATCCAAAAAATACCCGCTTAACCTATGGGTGAAGCTAAGATTTTTTGAATGCACTGTGAAATCAATATCATGCACTCTATATCCACAATCAATCACGGATCTTGGGTTGTGACATCAGACGATATTTCTGGGTGCAAATGAGAAAGTGCGAAACCCCTGTTTGTGCTTTGATTCGCCGATCTTTTTTACCTTGGCGACACCGATCTTGTAGTTGTAGTTGCCGCTGACGCTGTCCACTACCCTGCCTTGCAGGATGTTGCCAGGCTGCCTGGGATCGAGAAAGTAGGAGAAAAGCACGCCCTTTTTGATTGCGGATGTGACGATGGCGACAGCAGTGACGGCACCTTCAGAGAGCTCAATGTGGCCACGCTTGAGCAACTCGGAGAACTGGAAGTCCTCACTGCCCACCCCCTTTATGGTATTGACGTGGTTGGGGATGCGGTTGGAGTAAAGTACCACTTGATCGCCACTCTCAATGCCACGGGCTGCGGCATCCTGCGGGTGGATCTCCACCCAGTTCTCGGGGAAACGCTGGGCAATGTAGGGGCGGCGCAGCAGATCATCGAAGCCCGATTGCCAGACCTCGTTGATGCGGCCGTTGGTGTGCCACAGCTCGCTGTCTCGGGGTTGCATCCAGTGCCAATAGTCCGAGAAGAGGCTCCAGGGGTGTTTCTGGATATTCTGCTTGCCGGTCTGGGTGTTGAAGTGGGTCACCTTTTTGTTCACCACGTTGCCCCGCTGAAAGCCGTTGGAGCCGTACTTTCTGCTCAGGTCGGCCTCCGTCAGGGTGGTGTCATGCAGCCGCACCGAGCCGTGCAGCTCACCCGTCTCATAGTTGTAATAGGTCGGCCCCTGAATGCCTTCGGTGCCCAGCTCCCGCAGCTTCTGGTGCAGGGTTTTGCCCTCGGCATGCGCCGCCACCATGATCATCTGGTAGGATTTACGACTGCTGCGGCTGAAACGCGCCGACTCTTCACACACCTCATTGGCATCCTGCCAGTCAAAGCCCTCGAAACCCATCCGCCTGGCCAGCTGGGCGATGATCCACCAGTCGGGTTTGGCGCTGCCCGGGGCATCGTAGAACTTCGAGTAGAGGCGCAGGCGGCGCTCACCGTTAGCACGGGTAAAGTCCTCTTCGCCCCAGGTGGCGGCCGGGAAGATGATGTCGGCATATTTGGAGCCGATGGGGTCGCGCAGATAGATCTCCTGGTTGATCACCACCATGCCGCCAGAGTCGGCGCGTGCCTTCAGGGTGGTGATGATCTGCTCCCTGTCATGTGAGCGGATCTGATTGGGATTGTGGCTCACCAGCTCCTCAAACTTGGCGTTCAGGCCACCACTGCCGCACATGGACTGGATCCAGGTGGTGCCGATCACATGGGCGAAACGGGTGTGACCCGAGACCAGCCAGCGGTCGGTATCCAGCGCCCGGCGACGCCGCCCCGGCAGCTTCTCCGGAGAGCGGTTGCGCGGATAGCTGCCGCCGCCGGCACCCCCCCGCTGGTGGCCACCAAAGCGGCCGATCATCTGGCCGGGACGGCCGCCCGCGCCACAGATAATAGCCAGTGCGCTGATGGCATTGGTGTTGCCCGTATTGTTCGACCAGTAGAAGCCCTTTTCGATGCCGAATGAACTTTTGGGGCGGCTGCCGTCGGCTCTGGGTCTGGCCAGCCACTCTGCGGCGGTATGGATGTCTGCTGCCGAGACACCGGCGATCCGGGCCGCCTCTTCCGGCTCATACTCCGGCTGCACCATCAGCCAGCTTTTGTAGCCCTGCTCACCATAGACTCCGTCTGTCTGAAACTTGCTCCAGGTGGTACGCCACTGCCAGGGGGTGTTGCGCGTGCCCTGACCAAAGCCGGAGCTGGACTCCCAGCGGTTGTTGACCCATGCGTTGATCCACTCCTGATCCTCCCAGCCATTTTCCAGAATGATGCGGGCGATGGCTCCCAGCACCAGTGAGTCAGTGCCGGGATAAAGCTGAAAGTGAATTGCATTGCCGTGGCTCTTGGCATAGGCCAGCCCGGCGGTCTCACGCGGGTTCAGCCAGATGGTTCGTTGACCCGCATCGATGGCTGGCTTGATGAATTGGGTAAAGAGGGTGGTTTTGGTCTCGTAGGGGTCGGTGCCGGCGATCAGCAGCGTCTCGGCCTCCTGCCAGTCACTGTAGGCCGGGGCAAAATTATCAAAACCGGCATCACGAAACCCCGGCGTAGAGGTAACATTGGAGGGGGTGTCATGAAAGGTGAAGGCGGCGGTCTTGATATGCCGTAACGCAAACTTTTTGATGGCGTAGGTGTTCTCTATGTACTGGTAGGAGTAGGTTTTTACCGAGTAGGCATTGGCACCGTGCTCGCGGATCACATGCCGGGCCACTGCGGCTGCAACCTCCAGCGCAAGCTCCCAGCTCACCGGTTGCAGCAGGCCGTTGATGCGCATCAGAGGGGTCATCAGGCGGTCCCGGGTCGGTGTGTCGGGGTTGTAGAGCTTCTGGGCAATGCAGCCGCCCCGGATGCTGGAGTCCCCCCCCTTATTGACCACTTTGGCCTCCCGGTCGGGGAGGATCACCACCCTGTGGGGCTGCCCCTTGTGCATCACCCTATTGTGCTGTGTGGGGGCCACCCAGGGCTGAAGTGCATGGGTGGGAAAGTCTACCCCAAAGGCGTTCTGGTTGGCTCTGGGGCCACCGTTGGGCATGCTGGTCGGCCAGCGGTAGACCTTGTAGCCACAGGCGACGATGCAGTAGTCGCAGCAGGTTGTCAGTACCTCTGCATCTTTGGGTGGCAGGGGTGCGCTATCTTCGGGGAGGTAGTCGTTGCTGCTCATGGCTTCCCCCGGGATGGCAGGTTATCGTGATAGCCGTGGAGCAGCCCCATCACCCCGCTGGCGTAGATATCATCACCCTCCAGTTCCAGCACCACCTGCGGCAGGCTCTGGTAGGCTTGACCCGAGACGATGATGCCGTGGCGAGTCAGGTCGTAGGTGGAGAGGTGCAGTGGACACTGCCCCATGACCCGGTGCTCGCCCACCGCCTTGTAGCCCCCCTTCAGCGAGCCTCCCTGATGGGTGCAGATGTAACTGAAGGCCACCACGTCGTGCTCCAGCCCCAGGCCGCCGCCCGCCTGGACGCCGCCCATCTTGACCAGAAAGCTCTGTGCCTGCTCATTCGGGTAGCGGAAGTTCAGCAGCTGATGGTCGGTCAGCTGGCTCAGTCTGGCGATCCATTGGCGTGGGTAGCCCACCACCCGTGCCCTGGCGCTGCCGGAAAAGAGGCTGAGCGAGATGGTGCTGACCGCCACGGCTGCCGTCCCGCCATAGAGCAGAAACTCCCGGCGGTTGAGCGTGCAGCGACCCTGGTCCTCTTTTTGTGCGCTGTCTGCCATCACTTTGCCTCCTGTGCGGCCTGGAGTTGCGCCCGGGTAAACAGCGGGGCATAGGGGGGTAGCTCGGGTTTTTCAATGAGAATCTCCTCACCCGAGAAGGCCTCGATGAAAGCGACCAGATCCTCTCTCTCCAGCTCGGTCAGCCCCAGTGGCCGAATCAGCGGGCTTTTGGTTTCGGGGAAGGCGGTGGTGCGGCCATCTGCGGCTACGCCACCGGCATTATAGAAATCGACCACCTCCTCCAGCGTGTCGAACTGGCCGCTGTGCATGTAGGGGGCGGTGTAGAGAGTGTAGCGCAGAGAGGGGGTGCGGAATTTGCCCATATCCCAGCGGTTTCTGCTGCGGAAGTAGGCGCCGGGGTCATCCTTCAGTGTGCGGTAGAGCGTCTCAGATACCCCTTTGGCGTAGAGTTCGAAGCGGAAGGTGATCTGTGCTAGGCCATCTCTCTCCCAGCGTTTTACGCCGGGCACGCCGATGTTGTAGAAGTTCTCATCAGAGGCGAGGGGGCCATTGTGGCACTGGATGCAGCCCGCCTTCCCTTCAAACAGCTGTTTGCCACGGAGCTGCTCTGCGCTCAGTGCGGTTCTGTCACCCAGCAGGTATCGATCCAGTGGGGTGTCACGCTGTACCAGTGTGCGCTCAAAGGCGGCGATGGCGCGGTAGGCGTCCCGCAGCAGCGGCCACTCGGTGCCGAAGATTGTCCGATTGAGCGCCACATATTCGGGGATCAGCGCCAGCCGCGCCTCCATGATGTCGGTCTCGCCGTTACCAGCAACGCCCCCTTTGGATGCAGCCCTGGCCTGCGCCTCCAGTGAGGTGGAGGAGCCGGCCCAGAAGAGCTTGCTGTAGTAGGCAGAGTTGATGATGGTCTGGCTGCCGCGCCAGTGTACGGTGCCGGGGTAGCCACGAGAGATATCCTCGGCCCAGGACCAGCCCTGATCCGGCTCATGGCAGGTGGAGCAGCCGGTAGAGGCATCACCGCCCAGGCGCGGGTCGAAAAAGAGGTATCGGCCCCATTCGATCTTGGCCGGACTCTGTGGGTTGTCTGCCGGGATGGGGGGTGGCCCCAGAGGTGCCAGCGGTGGAGGGCTGATGCCTTTTGCTATCCCTTGTGCGGCGCTGCCGGTTGCGATGATCAGCCCGGCAATGGCGGCAGTCAGCAGCAATATCATTTTGCAGAAGCTGTTAGTTGCGGACATGCTTCCAATCCTCGATGGTGGCATATTCAGCAGGATATGGCTCCTGCCAGACGTGCTCTGCCGTGGTCAGCGGATCACCAGAAAGGGCCAGCAGGAAGGCGACCAGATCACGCTGCTCATCGTCACTCAAGCCCAGTGGTTTGAGCAGCGGACTCTTGCGGCGATCTTTGCCGCCGCCTGCGTTATAGAAGGCGACCACCTCTTCCAGCGTCGCCAACATGCCGTTGTGCATGTAGGGGGCTGTATATTTCAGCTCCCGCAGACTTGGGGTGATGAATTTACCCATGTCGGCCTGCTTCATGGTTACATTGTAATAACCAGGATCTCGCTTCAGGTTCATCTGGTTCTCGATGCCCTGGAACAGCGCAAAGGCGATAAAGGCCTGGTGGTTTTCGGGGTTGAGGAAGATATCAAAGTTTTCCGGCACGCCAGTGTTGTGCGCCCTGCCATCAGAGGCGAGCGACCCATTGTGGCACTGGATGCAGCCTGCCTTCCCCTTGAACAGCTGTAATCCCTTTTTGGCGGCAGCCGACATGGTGCCGGCATCGAACGGCGCATTGCGGGAGGTGAGGCTCTTCAGGTATTCGGGGATGGCCTGCCGCACTTTGCCGTTGGATGGCTCGCCATAACCGGCATCCCGGAACATCTGCAGGTAGCGCGGATCCTGCTTCAGCCGCTCTTGCATGATACGCATATCCATATTCATGATGTAGTCTTCGGTGATCATCTCGCGCACCATATCATCCAGGCTGGTGCCGATACGCCCATCATGATTCCAGACCTTTTTATACGCCACATTGATCAGTGTCGGTGCATTTCGAAAATGGCCGTTGCCGGGATAACCATCAGAGAGCGGCTGGTTTTGGGTCCAGCCCTGTGTTGGGTCATGGCAGGTGGCACAGGCGATGCCTGCATTACCAGAGAGCCGCTTGTCAAAAAAGAGGCGCTTGCCCAGCTCGGCTTTCGTTTTGTTGTACTGGAGAGGCGGCAGGGGGCCAAGGTCGGGCACAGAGGTCGCCTGGGCGCTGAAGGCCAACCAGGTGCCCATGATTACAGCAAGAAAATGGTGTCGGTTTGTGATGCGCACACCCATCTATCTCTCCCATCAGGTCTGTGTCGCGCTATCTTAGCAAACAAGAGGGAATCATGCGGGCTGGGGTTCTTGCCCCCTGACAAAGACCAGGGCTGCCCTCCGGGAGGCTTTAACCCTAACTGAGAACCACCCTGTTTTTGCCGCTGGTTTTGGCGGCATAGAGTGCGTTATCACCAATAATGATCAACGCCTCAACATCAGAGGCATCACATGGATAGGCGGCCAGCCCCATGCTGACAGAGATGCACCCAAGCGGCTGTTTCTCTGCAAACTCAAAAGGGTGTCCGGCTATCTTTTTAACCAGTTTTTCGGCAACGGTTTTTGCATCGGCTTTTTTGGTTTCGGGGAGTATCACCACAAACTCCTCTCCACCATAGCGGCACGCGATATCTGTTTTTCGAATGAAATCCTGTATTATTGATGCAAGCTCTTTAAGCAGTCGGTCGCCTGCCGGATGTCCATTGGTATCGTTATAATGTTTAAAGTTGTCGATATCCATTATCAGGAAGGACAGATCATGCCCACCCCGTGCTGCACGATCAATTTCAGACTCCAGCTTCTCCAGCATAAATCTTTTGTTATAGAGGTTGGTAAGGCCGTCTGTAATGGCCATCTCTTTGGTCTTTTCAAACAGGCGGGCATTCTCCAGCGCAACGGCCAGGTGTTCGGCCACGCTGTTGAACAGTTTTAGATCAGAAAACCCAAACTGCTTTGGACGGTTTCTGAAGGCGCAGATAATCCCTAATACATCACCGCGCCTCAGTAACGGGACGGCAATCAATGAGCCAATATCTTTGCTGAAGATATCTTGCTCTGTCACCGTGACATCGGTATCAATATTTTCAATGATCCGACAGATGCCTTCCGATGCAACCAAGGAGTAAATGCCCTCATACAGGTTTGGTTTTACGCGGCTGATCTCCTCTTTGGTAAAGCCGGTGTGTGAGGCCACTGTAAGTTTGGTGAATTTCGTGTCCGGCAGCAGGATCATCATGCGGTCAATGTCCATGTTTTTACTGATATCCTCTATCAGTTTGATCAACAGCTGCTCCGTTTCAAAGCCGGTATTGAGTGTCTTGCTTACATTGTACAGCGCATAGATCTCAAGCAGTCGTTTATCCAGCTCCTTTCTTGTCTCTTCCAGTGAGGCAGCCATTTTGTTGAAGCCATTGCCCAACAACCCGATTTCATCTTTACTTTTCACCTCGGCGCGTACGGAAAAGTCACCCTCCGATATTTTGCCAAATACGTCGAGCATTTTATAAAGATTTTTGGTGATGATGAATGACAGCAAAAAGATGATGACCAGTAAAAATATGATAAAGCGTATAAACCACAGTCCGGCCATCTCTACATTGTTATCGCTGATCTGCTGGTTGATCTTCTCCAGTGAAAACTCAAGATTGATTGCGCCTAATACATCTCCGGGTTTGGCATACAGATGGCAGCCATCCTGTTCAGAACACCCCTCTTTCTTGGCTGCATAAGGTATGATCACTCTTGCATTGTCACCGTTGAAACGATAGACCGTTCTGCCCGTTTTCAATACAATTTTATCCAGCTCATCCCTGGGTTGCTCTCGAGGATCCATTGCAATAAAAGCGGCGGCCTCTTCAATCTGCTCATCAATCTCTGCAATGTTGTAGGCCAGATCCTCTATCTGTTCCTGAATCTCCTCTTTTTCATCTTCATCCACAGCGGCTGACAGTATTGCTTTTAGCCCTGTAATCTCATTTTCATATCCGTTCTTTGCCTCTTTAAGTGGCGGGATTACCCTTCTTTTGTTGACCTCCATGAACAGATCATTCGTTAGCTGGCTTCTTATGACGCGTACATCCTTTAGTCCGGTCAGCTCTTTTTGCATGGTGTCGAAGAGCGAAAAGCGGATATCCATCTCTCCATTACGCATCAGCGTGTTTAAAGAAACGCGTACATTTTCAGCGAACAGAAAGGCCCACTCTTTTACTGTGTCATGTGTGATTCTCCTGCTTTTTTCGGCATTGAAGGCAATATCCATCACCGTCATAAACAGCAATATGATCGATATCGCCCCAATAAACTTTATACTGAGTTTCATGTTTTCAAGACATTGCAAAAACTGCTTGATCAATTCCATGCTTCACAGTAGCCTAAAATGAGAACTGGCTCTTTTTCTTGGATTTTGGGTGATATGCCTTACGCACCTTTAGCTTCTCCTTCCAGTCCCATCGGTATTTACTATCCAGCTTTTCATGGGTTGGAGAGTCTTTATGGGCATGGCACTGCAAGCAGACCGTTTCATCATCTGCGCCATAAAGCTGCCCGAGTTCGGTCGCCTCACTCTTTTCAAAACCGTACATTTTTTTATCGTGCAGCACGGCATATTTACTGCCAGGGCCATGGCACGACTCACACCCTACACCTGCCATCTGCGGGGTGGATTCAATATCCTTGAAGCCCCCTCTTTTTCGATAGCCGGTTACATGGCATTTCACGCATTTTTTATCTGCCGTGTAATCCTTTTCAGGGTCAAGGTCTGCACGCAGCTTGGCCTTTTTTCTTTTGCCCGGCTTCAATATGTTAAATGCTTTGGCGTGGCTGCTGGTCTTCCATGCAAGATAGTTTGCTTTATGACAGCTTGCGCATTTTTCTACGCCAATATACTTTGGCTTTGCCGCCACGGCCTGCACTGTCATCATTAGAAAAAGCACTATGGATAGCGCCGGTATTGCCTGCCATCTCTTCATGACCCCTCCCTCCTTTAATTATTAAAAGAATCAACAAAACCTGAACCGATACCTCTGTTTGCGGCGAGCAGAAATGCTTCTTGAATGATTTTTTGTATTCATTAGCTTCCCGAATCGAAGAGCAATCAGGTAAATCTATTGGAAGGACTGCCAATAACCTGTACAATCCGCAGCTTTTTTGCTTTGGCAAAAGAAATCAAGGCTCCCCCCCCCTCCATGTTTGAACTCCTTCGCTCCCGCCGTCCCGCCAGCTTTAAAGATGACCTGCTGTCAGGGTTGACCGTGGCCCTGGCGCTGGTGCCTGAAGCCATCGCATTTGCATTTGTTGCGGGAGTAAACCCCCTGGTGGGGCTCTATGCCGCTTTTATGGTGGGGCTGATTACGGCCTCAATCGGTGGGCGCCCTGGCATGATCTCGGGTGCCACGGGTGCCCTGGCCGTGGTGATGGTTGGTCTGGTTGCCAGCCACGGAGTCGAATATCTGTTTGCTGCGGTAGTGCTGATGGGGCTAATCCAGATGCTGGCCGGAGTGCTGCGCCTGGGTAAATTTATCCGCATCGTGCCTCATCCTGTGATGCTGGGTTTCGTTAATGGCCTGGCGATTGTGATCTTCCTTGCGCAGCTGAGTAATTTTAAGACTGCCAGCGCCGGTGACGAGATGCAGTGGATGAGCGGCGGTGGACTCTGGCTGATGCTGGGCATGGTGGGGCTGACGATGGCGATTATTCACTATCTGCCCCGCTTTACCACAGCGGTGCCATCCTCGCTGGTGGCCATTGTGGTGGTCACCCTGCTGGTGATTGGCCTGGGTCTGGATCTGCGCACCGTTGGCGACCTCGCCTCGATTGCGGGTGGTTTTCCTGAGTTTCATATCCCAGTGGTTCCGTTCTCTCTGGAGACGCTCTGGGTGATTCTGCCCTACTCCATCATTCTGGCCGCCATCGGCCTGATCGAGTCGCTGCTGACGCTAAGCCTGATTGATGAGATCACCGAAACCCGTGGGCGCGGTAATAAAGAGTGTGTGGCTCAGGGTGTGGCGAATACCGTGACGGGGATGTTTGGCGGCATGGGTGGCTGTGCAATGATTGGCCAGAGCATGATCAACGTCAACTCCGGTGGCCGCAGCCGTCTGTCGGGCATCACAGCGGCACTCTGCCTGCTGGGCTTCATCCTGTTTACCTCGGATCTGATCGAAATGATCCCGCTGGCGGCATTGACTGGGGTGATGTTCATTGTGGTGCTGGGTACCTTTGAGTGGTCCAGCTTCCGCATCATGGGCAAGATCCCGCGCTCCGATGCCTTTGTTTTGATATTGGTATCTGCGGTAACCGTAGTGACCGACCTGGCGGTTGCTGTGGTGGTCGGGGTGATCGTATCAGCGCTGGTCTTTGCCTGGCAGCATGCCAAACATATCAAGGCCAAAACCTTTGTTGCAGAGAACGGCTCCAAGGTCTACGAGCTGCACGGCCCGCTCTTTTTTGGCTCTGTGCACAGCTTTATGGAGCTGTTCGATCCACGCAGTGACCCCGATGAGGTAGTGGTTGAATTCCAACATTCACGGGTGGTGGATCACTCCGGGCTGGAGGCCATAGACAACCTGGCCGAACGCTATCTCAATGCAGGTAAAACACTGCACCTCAGGCACCTGAGTCCTGAGTGCCGGCAGCTGCTGCGCAAGGCTGGCAACCTGGTCGAGGTCAATGTTATTGAAGATCCAAAATACCATGTGGCGGTTGATGATCTGGCCTGATGATACCTGGCTTTAGCGCTGTCAACCCAATGGCAATCGCATCACCATCAGCCGCGAAGCTACCACCACTACCGCCAACGGCCGCCACTACCGCTTCGACTACGATCGCCATCACCGACCCCATAGGCCGCACCCAGCACTATGAGCCTGTCAAAAAATAACCTGATGATATGGTGCTGAATCGTTTCCTCTTCAAGGCGCGAAAAGGGGCGCATACTCGTTGTATGTAACCCTTTTTGCAACGCCGAAGAGGGAAGGATAGGCGAGTTAGATGATCAGGTTATTTATTGACAGGCTCTATGAATACGACACCCGCACCCGGGGCCGCCTGACCGCAGCAAGGTAGCCTGGATGGAGCGTAGCCAAATCCGGGATTGACAGTTCCGGGGACACGATACTTAACTGTCGTGTCCCCGGAACCTATAACCATGTCGCCAATGTGGACATTAGCTTTATCTGAAATCATGGCCTATTTCATAGGTTTTCGGGCGGACACTAAGTTAATAAAAACACCGTATTTAACTCTTGAGATATAATCAAAATCGTTCAACAGCATATTTCAAATCTTGGACGGCCCCCCTAAGTCATAACCCATCCAATGGACTCAATACACCTTGCCCGCCCCGGTTTAGCACATGCGCGTATATCATAGTCGTAGAGACATCCGCATGGCCCAACAACTCCTGCACGGTACGAATATCATGGCCTGACGCCAGCAAGTGAGTAGCAAAAGAGTGGCGTAAACAGTGGCAGTTCACCCTTTTTGTAATATTTGCCTTTTGAGCGGCAAACTTTATCGCCTTCTGCAGCCCATTCTCATGCATGTGATGT
>JAKISI010000033.1 GCA_021648685.1 Candidatus Polarisedimenticolaceae bacterium | reverse complement strand
CCTTTTATGCTATCTTTCTTCATGGTTTGCCTCGCTACTGTTTTGATGTCAGATTAACATTAACATCATGGCTCATTTGAAGCCGTTTAGGGAGCGGGGCGAACCATTCCATTAGTTCTCGCATTGTTGCATTGTCCCTCTTACTATACGCCCCACGGTCGCCAAGTGGATACCGCATGCCTGCCTGCCGATCAACAGTCGCGCCCCGCTATCAATCAGAACGGGTGCCCGATAATCAGGGCAGGATGTTTACCGCTGTTGCCACAAAACGATACTCTTTGGTCGGCTGCCTGATCTGCTGGATCTCAGCCTCTGATTTCCCTGCATCCTCTGCATAATGTCTGGCCTCTGATATCTCCATCACCTCCTCGGAGAGCACACCTTGAGCCTGCACCCTTTTTTCGAGAACCTCTTTGGGTGCAAAAAAACTGTAGCTTTTGAACGTCACCCTGATTGAGTTATTTTCCCCTTCAAGTGCCATCCAGCACCCTTTCTTCTTGCACATTTTGCTTACCTTGCCTTCAAGCAGGATCTCCTTGCGCTTCAATGTATCAATCTCATTGATCGCCTGCTCCACAGATATAGCGTTAGAGAGCGTTATCTCCCCCCCAAATGTTTCCAGCTTAGCATCACTTGCCAATGCATGACCGGCGCATAAACCAATGACTATTAAAGTGAGTATTGCTCTCATAACGATCTCGCTTGGTATAATTTGCCGACTATCTTAGAATCAGCCGTGAAAATGGGATGCCCCAATTAACCGCCGACTATATCTCTTTTAGCGATGCTTGTTAACCGCAGAAATCAGGAAGCAGCAAATCCAGCCATGAATGAATTCAGCTTAGAAGGTCGGCCCTATATTGAACTGTGTGACCTGCTCAAAATCATGGGGTTCTGCTCCAGCGGAGGCATTGCAAAGAAGTTGATTGCAGATGGAAATGTCACTGTTGATGGCAAAACAGAGTATCGTAAACGGTGTAAAATACGCAGTGGCCAAAACATCATATTTGATAACAACCAGGTTGCGGTGACAGAGTGAACCCTGCAACCACTGATAAGGAAATAGTCATGCGGCGCATCATCATCTCTCTCTTTCTTCTCTCAATGGTGTTTGCAGGCGCCGTTCACTCCAGAATATATACGTGGGTTGACGAGGATGGGAGAACCCAGATGAGTGATAAGCCACCAAAAACAGGCGGATTCAATGAGATAGAGGTTAAAGTAAATGTAATTTCTTCTCAAAAACCACTCGCAAGAGATACCTCTACAACAACAGCCAGCCAGCAAAAACCCGCCGCATCAGGCAAAAATGTCATCATGTACAGCGCCGAGTGGTGCGGCGTATGCACAAGAGCCCGGCGCTATTTTAATGCCAACAATATCCCCTTTACTGAATATGATATTGATAAGTCAACAAAAGGTCGGCGCGAATATAAAAAACTGGGCGGCAGAGGCGTGCCCCTTATACTGGTTGACAAACACCGCTTGAGTGGTTTCTCTACCCACTCCTTCCAGCGTGCTTACCAAAAACCATAATCACATCAAGACAATAGAGCAGCCAGGTCAATCAGGTGGGCAGACTCTAAGTTAAGAACAGCATCTAACGCCATGATTATAAAGGTCAAATCAATATCATTTTCAACTCCACCCCTGCTGATACATTGAAATAGAGGAACAAATTATAACTATAGCTGGTGGGATCGGTGCGCTAGAGGTAGAATCACCGGCCGCAGGTAGCTCCAAACCCATGGAGCAGTCGACCAGCTGAAATAATCGCAGGAGTCTGTTGTGAGACCTAAATCCATTACATTTCTTTGTATCATTCTCTTCTTGATCAGCGGGGTTCAGTTGGTTGGATCCATGGGAGGCATACTGATTGGAAATGGCATCGGACCAGAGAGGGTATTCAAAAGCACTGAGAGATATGAGGTAGATGAGAAGTACCTGGTAGAGCCTGAGTCAGCGATACCTGCTGCACCAGAGGCAGATCAAGCTGCCAGCAAGGTTCCAGAACACATCGGCGCCGCTTCACAGTATGGCTTTTGGGTCAGCCTTCTCATTCTTCTTTCGGTTCTCTGGCTGTGGCAGATGAGAACGAAAGGCGTCTACCTTTTTACCCTGGTATACAGCGTGAATATCGTAACCCTGTTCATCTGGAAACCGGAATGGATAATAGCAAATCAGACGAGTATATGGTTCAGCCTGCTACTGGCTGCTGTCTATTTTTCCATTGTGCTTCCCCACTGGAAAACACTCAGCATCCCTCTGAAAGAGAGACCCGAAGAGCCTGAAGAGGAACCTTTAGGGCTGGATGTTTTTAAGATTGGCACCAGACCAAATCCGCTGCAAAACCAGAAGACGGAGAAAAGTTAAATCTTTCCGGGATCTTGAGCTTGGCGGGGGGCTACCCCGCAATAAACCCATCCTTCTCTATCAAGGCGCTGGCCCGCTCAGAATTCTGCTCATTTGCAGGTATGGCTAAATAATAGGGCAGCTCTACCGGCTCGTCACTAAGATGAATCACATGGGTCTCTTGCAGCCGTTTAACTACCGATTCCACAGTGTCCGCCAGGTTTTCAGGCGCACCATTTGGGTATTGGCTGGCTAAAAAATCCATCAGCTCCTGAATCGTATGCTGCCCATCGGCCAGGGCTACAACCCGGCCAAGCCAGGGATCTAGCGGGGTGGACTCCTTTGGGTTTTTCACATCAACCAATAAGACCTTGTCTTTGTGTATGGCATAGATGGCGGCGCGAAAAAAATAGCTCTCTTTTTTCAAGATAGGTTCCTTAGTAATATTTTTACCCATAGCAGCAATTTTCGCACTGATTGCAGAGTTGCGACAAGTAATGACATTGCTCCCTGAGACAGGGGGTGTTCTCAATCACCGTCCACAACACTTTTTATACTTTTTGCCGCTCCCGCAGGGGCACGGCTCATTGCGGCCTGTTTTGGGGGTTTGGTGTTGTTGGGTGGACGGCGGCACCAGCTTGCCATCCACATAATACCAACGCCCATCCAGACATTTGAATTCACCCACTTCATGGTGGGATTGGATCACCCCCTTCTCCCGGTAAGTGGCGATGAACTCAACCTTGCCATCATCTCCCTGCTCATCAACAGAGACGACCTCCAGCTTGATCCAGTCGGAATGATCAGCCCAGCGCTGGGTCGCAGCAGGATCATGGTCATCACGGTGCTCCGGGTGCAGGCTGTCAGTAAGGTAGGCAATTTCACCATTGGCATAGGCACTGTAGCGGGAGCGCATCAGGGCGACGGCCGAATCTGCTGTTTGGGTTCCAGCATGCAGTGGGCCGCAGCAGGCATCATACGCTTTACCAGAGCCGCAGGGGCATGGATTCATGTTTTTTTCCTTATCGTAAATATTATTCAGGCGGGAATTATACGATTTGATTGCCGCCACTCGCCAGACTATTTACAGCCCCAGCTCTTTCCAGCGCTTCTCTATACGTTTCAGTGATATGGGTGCAGCTGTTCTCAGCTCCTGAGCAAACAGGGAGACCCGCAGCTCTTCAAAGCTCCAGCGCAGCTCTTCAACTCTTGCATCTGGTTTACCGGCTTTGCAGGTTGCCTGATCCTTCTCCCACCACTGGCTGTAGAGCGGCTGCATCGCCCGCATCTGCTGGAGGTCTCTCCCAGCCGCATGCCCGAGCTTCTCCCACCGCATCACAATGGCCTTCAGATAGCGCGGGAAGTGCTGTAGATTTTGCCACGCTGTATGCTGCAACACCCCTCTGAAGATCAGCCGTTCCAGCTGCTGCTGCATATCTGAAATCATCGGGATCAGGTTGATTGGCATGTTGCCCGACAGCATCTTGCGGGCTTGCTGATACTCACCAAGTATCCGACTGACAAGTTGGCAGCTCTCATTGGCTACGACCACCAGCCGGTTCTTTTCTGTGCTGATGCGCTGGGCGAACTGGGCCTCAGTGCGAATGGGTGGGTGCCCCTCAATGAAGGTTCGCTCCACAATCAATGAGACCAGCTCAGTCTCCAGGTCTTTTGGTGGATCAAGCAGCAACCCCTCCGGGGCAGCCGCCACTTTGGCATATTGCAGCTGCATTGTGCGCAGTTCGGGCAGGTTTCGCCGCAAATAGCGTATCTCCTGCGCAAGTTTCAACATAATCAAGGCTCGCAGCCCCGCCTTCATCGCCTGATCCGCCTTGGGTTTGGAGTCCAGCACGCGGATAGCTACCTGGTTCTTCCGAGCAACCAGTGCCGGGTAGCCCTGCATCTTGATCTCTCCACGCTCAAGTGGCACGCTCTCTGGCAGGTCGCCAAAATCCCAATCCTTCAGGTCATCCCGCTCCAGACCTGAGAGGGGCAGGCTCTTAAAGCTCTGTTCCGCCGCACTGCCATACGCCTCTTTCAGCTGTAACAGATCCTGCCCGGTGGCAATCGAATGCCCTTGATCATTGACCAGTTGGTAACCCATCCGCAGGTGCTGCGGTATCTCCTGCTGTTGCCAGGCATCCTCGGGGATATGTACGCCGGTCATGCGTTTGAGCTCCTCCCCCAGCTGTTGTGTCAGTGGTTTGTCCGAGGGTTGCAGGGTCTTGAGGCAGGCATCAGCATAATCGGGAACCGGCACAAATGATTTGCGCAGCGGTTTGGGCAGCCCCCGCAGCAGGGCGATGATCTTCTCTCGCAGCAGACCCGGCACCAGCCATTCGCAGCGCGCTTCTGAGATCTGATTGATTACTGCCAACGGGATCTTCAGCACGATACCATCGGCCTCTTCTCCTGGCTTGAAGTGATACTCCAGAGGCAGCAGGATGCCCTCCATATTCAGCACATCAGGATAGAGTTCATCCGTCACCTCTTCGGCAGTGCGCTGCATCAATGCCGCTTCTGTCATGTGCAGCAGCTTGGGTTGTGAGCCGGACACCCCCTTCAGCCACTTTTCAAAATCCGCTCCACTATAGATACCTGCGGGGATGCGCGCATCATAAAAGGCATAGATCACCTCATGATCCACCAGGATATCCTGCCGACGCGCCTTGCTCTCCAGGTGCCAGATGTGCGCTATCAGCTCCTGGTTGTGGCGAAAGAAGGGGGCGCGGGTGCGGTAGTCGCCATCGACCAGGGCACTGCGAATAAATATCTCGCGTGACTCATCCGGGCTGATGGGGCCAAAATTGATCTTGCGCCGCGGGTTGAGGGTGATGCCATAGAGGGTGGTTCTTTCATACGCAGCAACCTGGGCGCTACGCTTCTCCCAGTGTGGCTCTGAATAGCTGCGCTTGATCAGATGCCCTGCCACTGCCTCGACCCATGCCGGCTGAATCTGCGCCACCGTGCGGGCATACTGTTTGGTGGTCTCCACCCGCTCTGCGGCCATCAGCCACTTGGGCGATGATTTGAACAGACTCGATCCAGGGAAGATCCAGAAGCGGCTGCCACGCGCGCCCAGATACTCCTTATCTTTATCCCGAAAACCGATATTGCTCAGCAAACCCGTTAACAGCGCCTGGTGGATCGATTCATAAGAGGCCTCTGCCTGGTTATCCCG
The DNA here is from genome assembly GCA_021648685.1 of Candidatus Polarisedimenticolaceae bacterium. GTDB lineage: Bacteria > Pseudomonadota > Gammaproteobacteria > Chromatiales > Chromatiaceae > WFXD01. The sequence continues at coordinate 34,252 of JAKISI010000033.1, read as the reverse complement.
AAACCCCATCTCATGCAGCTGTCCACTCAGTTGATGGTGGACATCATGCCACTCCTGCACCCGGTTCCAGGAGAGAAAACGCTGTTTGCAGAGTTTGCGAAATTTACTCCTTGAGAGGTGGCGGCGTTGCTCCTCCAGATAGCGCCAGAGCGTGAGAAAACCGATAAAATCCGATCTCTCATCCTGAAACTCACGATGCACCTCATCCGCCGCCTGCCTCTGCTCCATCGGACGCTCGCGAGGATCCTGCACGCTGAGAGCCGCAGCGATCACCACCACCTCTCGTAGCGCACTGCCGCGTGCTGCTGCCAGCAGCATCCGGCCAATCCGGGGATCAACCGGCAGTGCCGCCAGCTCTCTGCCCAGACGGGTCATCCGCCTGTCACCACCAACGGCACCCAACTCCTCTAGCAGTCGATAGCCATCCTTGATCAATCGGGAATCTGGCGGCTCGATGAATGGGAACTGCTCAACCTCACCAAAGCCGAGCGTTTTCATCTGTAGAATGACGGCAGCCAGGTTGGTACGCTGGATCTCCGGTTCAATGAATTCACGCCGCGCCTGAAAATCCTCTTCGCTATAGAGGCGGATGCAGATGCCTTTGCTGACACGGCCACAGCGTCCTTTGCGCTGGTTGGCGCTGGCCTGTGAGATGCGCTCAACGGGGAGCCGTTGTACCTTGCTGCGGTGGCTGTAGCGACTGATGCGGGCAAAGCCGGGGTCGATCACATAGCGGATACCCGGCACCGTCAGGGATGTCTCAGCTACATTGGTTGAGAGGATGATCCGCCGCCCGGCATGGGGTTTGAAGATACGCGTCTGCTCAGCCGCGCTCAGCCGGGCATAGAGTGGCAGCACCTCGGTCTGCAACATGCGGTGTTTGCGCAGGCTCTCAGCGGTTTCACGGATCTCACGCTCACCGCTGAGAAAGATCAGGATGTCCCCCCGGTCAGCGGTTGACAGCTCATCTACCGCATCCATTATGGCCTGCTGCATCGGGTCGTCACGTTCACTGCTCCCCTCGGCCAGCGGGTGGTAGCGAAGCTCTACCGGGTAGGTGCGCCCCGAGACTTCGATCACCGGAGCCTGGTTGAAATGTCTTGAAAAACTCTCCGGGTCGATGGTCGCCGAGGTGATGATCACCTTTAGATCAGGCCGCTTGGGCAGCAGCTGTTTGAGGTAACCCAGCAGAAAGTCGATATTGAGTGTGCGCTCATGCGCCTCATCAATAATCAGCGTGTCATACTCATTGAGATAGCGATCCTGCTGGATCTCAGCCAGCAGGATGCCATCGGTCATCAGTTTGATGTGGGTCTCTGGCCTGACATGATCCTTGAATCGCACCTTGTAACCCACTGCACTGCCCGGCTCCCGCCCCAGTTCGCTGGAGATGCGATCCATCAGGCTGCGCGCAGCAATGCGCCGTGGTTGGGTGTGTCCAATGCGGCCTGCGATGCCACGCCCCAGCGAGAGGCATATCTTGGGGAGCTGGGTAGACTTGCCTGAACCTGTCTCACCACAGAGAATGATCACCTGATGTTGCGCTATCGCAGCGGCAATCTCATCCCGGCGGGCGCTGATCGGCAGCTCATCCTGAAAGGTGGGCATCGGGCACTGCTCACGGCGGCGATTCAATAACTGCTGGGAGCGCTGCAACTCTTGCAGCAGCCGCTCCAGCCCTGACGCAAAAGGCTTGCCGGCACTCTTGCGCTGCCGGAGCTCACGCAGCTGCCTGTGCAGGCGATGCCGATCGAGCTGCATGCAGCATTCAATATCTCTGTTTGAAGGGAACAACAAAAAGCTCACAGGGGGGCGCAGCGGCTCTTGCGGCCGTGACCAGACTAAAGGAGTTGTGAAGTATAAACGATTAGTAGCTGACTGCGCTCTCGAGAGAGGGCGATGAAGCGGCCCTGAGTTTTTGAATCGGCGTCACTTTGGGGGGGGGCGCATTCAACCACTCGATGAGTGATGACCACTGCTCACGATCTTTGGCGATGGATTCTGAGTGATACTCATGGATGCCTTGCCCCTGCTCCATGGCGTTAACATAGTTTTGGCTGTCGTGGATACTAGCCACAACGGGCAGGTCGTATCCTTCAAGAAACTGCTCCAGCCTTTTATAGGAGCGCGCTTCGGGCCGGATTCTGTTGGCAATGATGCCCATTCGTTTTTTCTGGGAGCTGACCTTGCCAACCCGCATCAGTTGCTCGATAAAATCTGCTGTTGCCTGCATGTCGATAACAGACTGCATAACCGGAATCAGCACGACATCGGTCTGCCGCAGCAGCTCTGTCATTCGGCTGCTACTGGTTCCTGCGGGGGTATCCACCACCAGCACTTCAGTATCAAAGCCAGCGTGCATTTGCCAGCTGCGGGTCAGTCCGGATTTTTGTCGAACGGCATCAATGGATTTTATAGCGGGGAGGTCACTCTCTCGAAGCTCAAGCCAGCGACGGCTTGAACCCTGCGGGTCATAATCCATCAGGGTTGTCCGCAGCCCCGTTGAGGCAAAATAGCTGGCCAGACTGGTCGCTATTGTTGTCTTCCCGCATCCACCTTTGGTATTAACCAGTGTTATTCTTAGCATCGCCCTTTTCCGCTGCCGAGTGATACCCGGTAGTCGAACCATCTGCCTGAGTGCGTGTTGAACCGGACATTACATCCAAGCAATGCTTGTTATTCTAATTATTACTGTTTTTATACAGCTGGAAACCGGCTGGCGTAATACTACGCCCCGCTGTAAGGGAATTCAACTCTCTCTCAACACAAAACTACTCTCCTAACTCCAGTTCGAGCACGATTTCATTTTCGCCAAAAAAGAACCCTTTTCTACGAACAACCACATCCAGCCAATCGCCGGGTTTTTTATCCATCAAAAAGATTCTAAAATCGACCAGCATCTCTGTGGAGACTCCGTTAAGTGACAGAATAACATCCTCTTTTTTCAGGCCCGCCTGATCCGCAGAGCTGCCTGGCAGCACCCCCCTGACCACTGCTTTTCCACCCTCTGCCAAGAGTATTCCCATACGCCCTGCAGGCGGCAGCTTGGCATCTTCAGGATAGAGCAAAAAGTCACTTACACCCGGCCTGACCTCTACGCTGTCTGCGGGCAGCACAATGCTGCTCTTGACTGGCACCCGGCGGCTCAGGCGCTGGGGAATGCCCGTCCCCTCCACCAAATGACCGATGCCTGCAAGTATGACCAGGCGTCTTTTTGGGTGTTGCAGCAGGTACTCTGCTGCCCGTTCCGCCATCCCCTCGTCCCACAGTAGCTGCACCTGCATAAAATTTTCAAAGGTTCGCCCTTCGCCATGCGGGTGCTGATAAAAAACACTCTTTATGCGTTTTTTGTAGCGTGAATCTGATTCGTCTATATCATCCGGGATCTGCGCCCGCTCCTCTTCTGTCAGCGCATCCATCCCTTCCGCCCCCACTTTGCGCGTGATCTCTTTGGGCAGGTTCAGCGCAATCAATGGGATGCCATGCTCTCTGGCATAGTCCAGAATGGGTTTATAGTGCCGATAGTCATATGCCCAGCGGATGTAGTACTCGGTCTTGCGGAGCATCTCTTTTTCATCCAGGCTGCCCGCAATATAGTCATCCAGATACTGCTGAAACGGCTGCTGGAAAAACTCCATGCCAATGGCAATGTTTGAATCCATCTCATGCAGTCGGCGGATAATCTCCAGCTGGCTCAGATGGTGTCCATACGTCGTATGCGCCTCACCGACATAGACAACCCTGTCCGTTGCCAGCTCAGAGACAATGTCATCCAATGTGGGAAGGTTGCGGAGGTCAATAACAAACCCTGCCGCTTTCATCTCTTCCTCTTCTTCCTCTGTGGCTTCCTCTGCTTCATGAGGCTGGTTTTTTTTGTCTGCAACAGCGTGCGGCGGTGCATGCCCATGTTTCGGTTTAACCTGACAAGCACTCAGGCCTTGCAACATAAGAATCATTAGGAAAATCCAGCGTAAGGTTTGTTTTATCATGAACAGCCTATTAGTCATTAAATGTCAATCAAATTAAGATAGTGGCAATGATTTGCCGATCATTAGAGAATAGCCAGATCAATCATTCTATAGAGCCTGTCCATGCACCATCTTTATCACTTCGGCTTCCTGCTGCTGATTCTATTCAGCCCAATATTGCTTGCTGACAGCATTGCGCACCATGATTTCAATATCACACTACAGCCTTCCGAAGGGGTGCTCAAGATGGAAGATACTGTCTCTATGCAAAACGAAATCTCTGAAATCGAATTTGCTCTTCATCAAAATCTGAAGATTGAAGCGTCTCCAGCGTTCACCATCACACCAATCAAGAGCTATGACAACAGCCACTCTGTGCCCGTTCAATACTATCGAATCCAGCTGGCACAACCCAGTAAACAATTTAGTTTACGCTACAGTGGAACCATTCATCACTCGCTGCAACAGATCTCAAAAGATTATGCAGGTGACCTGACCCAAACCCCAGGGATAATATCAGAAGAGGGGGTATATCTCAGCGCCACCAGCTACTGGTTTCCACATATCGGCACAGACTATCTGACCTTCTCCATTCAGGCTAAACTGCCTAAAGGGTGGCAGCTCATCAGTCAGGGAGATGCATTGGGCGATGGCTGGGAAGAACACTCACCTCAGAACAACATCTACCTCATTGCCGCACCCTATCAGATATACCAGCGAAAGACCCCCATCGCTGAGGCAATGGTCTACCTGCGAACCCCTGACCCTGCCATTGCAGACCAGTATCTTGATGCCACTGAGCACTATTTAGAACTCTATAGTGAGCTGCTGGGGGCCTACCCCTACTCCAAGTTTGCGCTGGTCGAAAATTTTTGGGAGACGGGTTATGGCATGCCATCATTCACCCTGCTTGGCCCGACCGTTATCCGCCTGCCATTTATTATCCACACCTCCTACCCACATGAAATCCTGCACAACTGGTGGGGCAACGGCGTTTATCCAGACTATGCATCCGGCAACTGGAGTGAGGGGCTAACCTCCTACCTGGCTGACCATTTACTGCAGGAACAACGAGGCATAGGAGCTGACTACCGTCGCACGACACTTCAACGCTACGCCGACTCAGTAAAGTCACAACAGGATTTTCCACTCACTGCATTCCGTGGGCGACATGGGCAGGCAAGCCAGGCGATTGGCTACGGCAAAACCATGATGTTTTTTCACATGTTGCGGCAACGACTGGGGGACGCCATATTTATTGAAGGACTGCAACATTTTTATAAAAGCAATCTATTCAAAGTCGCAAACTTTGACACCATTCGTCACTCTTTTGAGTTTGTCAGCAAGACAGCATTAAGCGCAGAATTCAAGCAATGGACAACACGAGTCGGCGCACCGGCACTTCAGCTTGATGATGTAGCAGTTAATGAAACAACCACTGGATATAAACTCACCGCTGCTTTAACACAGACTCAAACCGAGCCGGTTTTTAACCTGCGGATACCCGTTCTGATTCAATTGGAGGGAGAGGAAAAATACCAGCGCCACCTGTTTTCCATGAGTCAACGGCAGGCCATATTGGAGTTGCATTTTAAAAACCAACCCTTGCGCATCAAGATTGACCCTCAATTTGATCTCTTTCGGCAACTTGACCCCAGTGAAATACCCAGCTCATTTGCACAGCTGTTTGGAGCAGGCAAGGTGCTGATCGTGCTTCCATCAAACGCCCCTGCGGAAATCATATCTGAATACACAAAGCTGGCTAACAACTGGGCCAGACACCCTTCCACGCTGGAGATCAAATGGGACAGAGAAGTTAAACAACTACCAGTGAACCAGGCAGTATGGCTTTTTGGGCAGAGCAACCAATTACTACAAACCGTTAAGGATTCAACAGAGGGGGAGCTGTTTTCAAATCAAGCCGCTCAATTTATTATCAACAAAAAGTCGTTTTCAAAAGCCACACACAGCATCGCCGTGGCCGCGCCCAATCCTTCGAATCCAAAACATACGGTTGGCTGGTTTGCAGCGCACGCCCCAGATGTTATTCAGCGCCTTGGCCGCAAGCTACCCCACTATAAAAAATATAGTTACCTGGTATTTGAAGGGGCTGATGCTCATAATATATATAAAGGTAAATGGCCGCTGAATAATTCAGCATTGCACTTCACCGTGGACAAAGACCAAGCCACCGAAGAGCTGCCACTAACACCTCATCCAGCGTTAACAAATGCTGTTAAAAACAAGCAATCAAGTTAATCTGCACTATTCCATTTCATAACGAACACAGTTTCTTCCCATTGATTTTGAACAATAGAGTGCCTTGTCTGCCTTATGAATAAAGGATACTTTTGTGTCATCCCCCTTCAGCTCAGCAACACCTGCGCTGATCGTAACAGATACACTAACCGACCCATCACCGTATGGATTTTTTTCAATCAGCTGACGCAATGACTCTGCTTTTTTATAAGCACTGCTACCAGTTGTTCCCGGCAGAATAATTGCAAATTCATCTCCACCACAACGGCCATTGATGTCACAATTTCTTGATGAATGCTTAATCAAATCTGCCAACCATTGCAACACACAATCACCAACCAAATGACCAAAATTGTCATTAATCGCTTTAAAGCAGTCAACATCCAGCATTATCAGAGACAAGGAGGCATTATAACGGCGTGCGTGATTTATCTCCTTTTCAAGCAGCAGATGCATCTCAACATGATTGTAAAGATCGGTTAAACCATCACGAGATGCAATCTCACGCAACAGTTGGTACTGGGCCGCTATCTCTATAGCATAATCAATCGCAATTGCCAGATGGTCAGAAGTGACATCCCCCTTTTTTAAGTAATTAAGCGCACCCCATTGCTTGATTTCTTTATATATTTCACGCCCTGTTTCTGAAGTCAAAAATATTATTGGTGCTCGACAGCCGTGCTCTTTCGCATAACGCAAAAGGCTAACGCCATCCTCTTCACCAAGCCGGTAATCCATAAAGATGACATCATACTTATCATCTAAAATCTCTTTCTGTCCCGAAGAAAAAGAGCTGCACCATTTGATGCTGCAAGTTAGCCCTTCAATTTTAGAGAGCATGCGGTTGAATATCTCCTTATCTTCAGGGTCATCCTCAACCAACAGCAATTTTAGCTCACCATCAAACATTTGCCTTTCCCTTATGCAGTGGCAACGTGAATACAAATTTTGAACCTTCACCACATTTACCGTATGCATGAATAGACCCACCATGCCTTTCTACGATTTTTTTACAAATCGACAACCCTACACCTGTGCCTTCATATTTATCACTTCGACCATGCAGCCTTTCAAACACACCAAAAATTCTCTCCGCATAGCGGTCATCGAACCCTATGCCATTATCACTAACCGTAACCTCCAGCATGTCATTTACAATGCAGCCTGTTATCTCAACAACTGGTGGTAAATCGTCACGGTGGTATTTAATTGAATTTCCTATCAGATTCTGCATTAGCTGCCTCATTTGCAGAGGATCTGCAAGCACCTCTGGCAACTCACCTACAGTCACGCTGCCTGCAGACTGTTTAAGCGCAATCTCAAGATCAGAAATCACCTCAAATACTATGTTTTCTAAACCTAGCGGGCAGAAAGGATTGGGCTTTGTTGTTATTCTTGAATAAGCCAGAAGCCCATCAATTAAAGCCTGCATGCGTTGGGCCGCATTTATTATTCGCTCAAGATAGGCGCGCCCACTCTCTCCAAGTGACTCTGAAAAATCCTCTTCAAGAATGCTGCCAAATGACTGTATTTTTCTCATTGGCTCTTTTAAGTCATGAGAAGCAATTCGAGCAAAACTCTCGAGCTCATCATTGCTTCTTTTTAACTCCTCCGTGATCAATTTCAACGGCGTCACATCGGCAATCGTTCCAATATAACCGCTGACCTCGGACGAATCATTCAATTCAGGGTGCACTTCACCTATCACCCAAACACTCTCATTACCAGGGTGAATGAATCTGAACTCTGAATAAAATGATTTCCGCTGAGTAATGCACCTGTTCCACTGAGATGAAACCAATTCTTTATCATCAGGATGTATTCTATCAAGCCAGCTGCGCTCTAAAACATCTTCCTCCACTGCATCCAGTATCTCCAGCCCTCGCGGATTTACAAAAACACATTCGCCTAATGCCGTAAATTGCAAAATCCCTACGGGAGCCTTGTTTGCAAGTGCTTGAAACCGTAGCTTGCTTTCTCGCAATTGGCGTTCAACCTTCTCTCTTCTTGCAATATCATTTGCCAGCTCAGAGACCATTATTCCAAAAGAGTATGATAGGTGGCCAATCTCGCCAGAGGCCTTGTTGGGAACTGTATAGCTTAAATCACCTTCCGCTACTTTCTGGGTTGCATCAACTAATTGTGCCAATGGTTTAGTCAGCGCATTTGCAAAATAGTAACCAATAATAATTGCTATAATTATAACGACCAGGGTTAGTTGAAATGAAAACTTAATAACTTCATTTAGATCCTGCTCCATTCTCTCTATACTGAATAATGCCACAACACTACCAACAACTTCGTGTTTATCCATTGGATGCTCATCTTCCAACATCTGAAGCTCATCCATCTGAACCTCATCAACAATGATTTTTTGCTGGATGGTTTTTGCCTTTAAAGGCAGATGTTTTCTATTCTCATGCGTGGAAAGCAATACATTTGCTTCATCGTATACAGAGACAGAAACAAGATCTGGTGTATGCAACATGGTTTTTAGCACATGCTCAATCTCATTTACTTGCTTGATCATTACAGAAAGTTCAAGATTTTTTGCTGCTGCATCAACAGCAGATTGAATTCGGATATCAAATTCATCTTGAATCTGGCGCTGGGTATGGGAGACAAAAGCTGTTGCAATTACAACGACAGATACAACAACAATCAATGACATAAGAAATATCATCTTTATTTTTAGTGAGAAGTCTATAGATGTTTTCAATGTATCTCCATTACACGTCCGTTTTCATACGTTATTACTTAATAAAGAATGCATCCCGGGGGGCAACGATATTAACTCCTGGAGAGAGCCTTTCTGCCACGTTTGAATTCATAAGAACATTAACCGTTGATGGGTACTGAAACCCGAATTCACCTTCTTCCATCAGGCGCTCAACCAACTCTCCAGCCTGGGCTCCCAGGCTTTGATAACTTGCGAACAGACTGAATAGTGCGCCATTTTGCACGGTCCATCTGTTTTCACCAATGATTGGTATTTTTTTACGTAGCGCGCGCAATAAAATTACCTGTTTAAGCAATCTGGCATTACTCGTGATTATTTTATCTGTACGCAACCACAAAGCATCAACCCGCTCCAGCAGATCATCTACGGCAGACGCAACCTCCCTGACATCATCAATTCTTTTCGCAATAATTGTTATGCCAACTTTATCTGCAATTTCTTTAATGTCATTGATTGCGCCCTCACTATCTTTCCCATATAGCACTCCAATTTTTTGGGCTCTAGGCAGGATCTCACGAAACACCTGCATCTTCTGAGAAGCAGAAAAACCTATCCTAATGCCTGCTCTACTATCAATCTCATACTTTTTTGGGTTAGATAGCATAGAAAACATAACCGGAATATCTTGTCTGTCTTTAGCCGCCCAAGCCGCTCTGGATCCTAGCGCAACAATAAGATCCGTTTTATCCTCAGTGATCTTTCTGATCATCGCGCTACCCTTGTCAACCTCCTCTTCCATGTTCACAACTTTAACAGTGGAGTCTGGAAGAACCTTTTTAAACTCCTTTACAAAGCTATTGTATGGCGCAGCATTTTTACTTGTGAGGATCACGATATTGTACGCCAGCGCTACGGAAGCAAAAGAGAATGAACTCACAAATAAAAAAAACAGCGCGAGCATGCCAGTAAGGAGTCTGGCATTTTTACAACGCTCTGTTTTTGTTATGCTAAAGGTCATTATTTTAAATTTAGCTTGTTTTTTATCTCAGAAATAAGGTCGGCTGTACGCACAGGTTTCTTGATACAGCTTACCGCGCCAAGCTTAACATCCGGGGTGGCCTTGAAATATTTACAGTAAGCCCCCAAAAGCAATATTGGAATATCTTTTTTTATACGATACTGGGTTCTGATTTTATCAATAAATGTTATATCATCTTTATTTGGTAACAGATGATCTACTATTACCAGATCAAACACATAACCTGCTTCACTGTTCATCAATGGCGGCATCTCATCTACACGGCTTTGCGTCAGCACCACTGTTGCACCTTGCTGAACAAGTTCGTCTTTAACAAAAAATTGATACGCCGGGCTGCCATCAATCATGAGCAGCTTCACTCCGCTTAAATCAACATCTGTTAATACTGCTTCACTGTTTTTTGCTTGCTGCCATAGCCTTACATTGAAGTAGAATGTGCTTCCTCTACCTTCAACACTTTTCACCCACACCTCGCCCCCCATCATTTCGATTAATTTTTTTGATATTGTTACACCCAGCCCAACACCACCATATACCTTTGTGCTTGATGAGTCTGCTTGAGAAAAACTATCAAAAATAGCGTGTAATTTTTGCTTTGGAATGCCTACTCCAGTGTCCGCTATTGAAAACTGTAGATAGCACTCTTCAACTCTGTCCCTCTCTCTGTTTGAATATTTAAGGTTTATTTCTTTTTTTGTTTCACTGTTTTTATCTGCAAGCGAAACATTTAACACCACCTCTCCTTGCTCGGTAAACTTTATTGCATTGCTTATAAAATGCGTTAGTATTTGCTCTAAATGTGCTGGATCACCAATTAATTTTATTGGCACATCAGAGGCCACATGACAAGTAAACTGAAGACCTTTTGCTTGCGCTTTTTTCTCAAAAACCGATGCTATCTTTAATGGCAAACCATCCAGCTCAAACGGAACAGCTTCAATCTCAACTTGTGAAGATTCGATTTTTGATATGTTAATGATTTCATCAATTAAATGCAGAAGATCATTACCCGCTTGCATCGATGTCTTTACATACGTCTTCTGCGCCGTTGATAAACCAGACTCTGATAGCAGCTCTGCCATGCCAATAATGGTACACATCGGTGTACGTATTTCATGACTAACATTGGACAAGAACTCACTTTTTATGCGACTTGCATCTTCAGCTGATTTTTGGGCTTTTATTAGCTCAATCTCAGCTTTTTTTCTCTCTTCTATCTCAAGCGCCAATTTGCCATGTGCATGGCGCAGTGTATCAATGGTTTGAGCTATGTTTATCGCATAACGAACTGAACGCTCAAGAACTTGCGCGTTTAGCTCTCCTTTTACAAGGTAGTCTGAGGCGCCAGCTTTCATTGCCTCCATATCTACATCCAGATCCCCTTGGCCGGTAAGAATTATTATGGGCTTAATGCATCCGTTTTCACGCGCCTTACGCAGAAGATCCAAACCATTGCCATCACCCAGTCGATAGTCAATCAGGCAGATATCCTGATCCAGATTATTAATCCATTTTAATGCTTCAAAATAGCTGGGCACCCATTGAATATCACTCTGTAAATCACGTATATGACTGAACAGACTTTTTATGATGAGATAATCCTCTTCATCATCTTCTATAAGAAGGATGTTCAGCCTCTTTATTACCATCTCACTTAATACCTTTGCCCTGGTTGCTCTATTTTGATTACATTAATAGCTCCACACTGTTTTGCTCATCCTCCCCATGCGGCATGCTTCTTTGGTAACTCAACGACTTCAAACCAATATCTTTTGATCATCTCCATTGTTTCAACCAGCCCTTTAAAACTTGCTGGCTTGGTTATGAAGGAACTTGCACCAAAAGAGTAGCTATTGCAAACATCATCTTCAGCTTTGGATGTTGTCAATACAATTATGGGAATGTGGCATAATGCCGTTTGAGACTTGATGGCTTTTAACGCTTCCAGCCCATTCATTTTTGGCATATTAAGGTCAAGCAGAATTATGTCTGGTTCGGGGTGTTTTCTTTCATACTCATCCTCCCTGCCAAGGTACTCCAGCAGCTCTTCGCCATCCTTCACAAACTCTAGCCTTGCATTCAAACGCGACTGGCCAAGCGCTTTTTTTGCCAGCAGACAATCATCCTCATCATCATCTGCCATTAAAATTACCAGCGGCTTATCATTTGCACACATATCACCAACCTCTCATACAGCTTATTTGTTAAGGACACTAACGATTCATATTGTCAGCACAGCGCAGCACTGACATCTCGCCAAGTTGATTACATTTAATTCAGGCGCGCCACTGCCTCTTTGGAACCCAAAACCCTCCCCCACACGTTCAAGGAGCCACCTAATGGATTATAGTAGTATTATTTCATGAATTACCGGGCAGTATTTTAAGTGGCTGTTTTTAATATCTATTATTCTTTAGCTTCTTGCCCTCAAGGCAAAAGCCAAGTGCATACTTAAACAGCCCTGATGAGGAGATGTGGCGACACATCTCAGCACTGAATATGCGATAATAACCCAATTTAGACCTCCCCCTGGCCCACATAATGAACAATGAAGTACGACAAATTCTGGTTACCAGCGCCCTCCCCTATGCCAATGGCTCCATCCATATCGGCCATCTGGTTGAGTATGTACAAACCGATATCTGGGTGCGATTCCAGAAGATGCGTGGGCACCAGTGCCTCTACGTCTGCGCCGATGATGCCCACGGCACCCCCATTATGTTGCGCGCGCGCCAGGAAGGGATTACACCAGAGGAGTTGATTGCACGCATCAGCACAGAACATCAGCAAGACTTCGCCAATTTTAGTATAGATTTTGATAACTACCACTCTACCCATTCCGATGAGAACCGGCAGCTGGCATCCACCATCTACCAGCGCAACCTGGAGAGGGGCAACATCACCCTCCGCACCATCACCCAGGCCTTTGACCCGGTGGAGCAGATGTTTCTGCCCGATCGCTTCATCAAAGGTGAATGCCCCAAATGCGGCGCGAATGACCAATATGGTGACAACTGCGAAGCGTGTGGCGCCAGCTACTCCCCCAGTGAGCTGAAGAATCCGGTCTCGGCCATCTCTGGTGCCAAACCCGTAGACAGAGAGTCCGAACACCACTTCTTCAAGTTGGCCAATTTCGAGCCGATGCTGCGACAGTGGATCAGAGCCGGCCACCTGCAAAGCGAAGTCTCCAATAAGCTGGAGGAGTGGTTTGAGGCGGGACTGCAAGAGTGGGACATCTCCCGTGATGCCCCCTACTTTGGCTTTGAGATCCCGGGGCATCCTGACAAATACTTCTACGTCTGGCTGGACGCCCCCATCGGCTATATGGCCAGTTTCAAAAACCTATGCGACAGAACCGGGCTGGATTTTGATCAGTTCTGGGGCACACAGAGCAAGGCTGAGCTATACCACTTCATCGGCAAGGATATTATCTACTTCCACGCCCTCTTCTGGCCTGCCATGCTCAGCGGAGCAGATTTCCGCACCCCTACCGCCATCTTCTCTCACGGCTTTCTCACCGTAAATGGGCAAAAGATGTCCAAGTCCCGTGGCACTTTCATCAAGGCCGACACCTATCTGAAGCACCTGAACCCAGAGTATCTGCGCTACTACTTTGCCGCCAAGCTGAGCAGCGGCATCGAGGATATCGACCTCAATCTGGAAGACTTTGCCCAGCGCGTTAACTCTGATCTGGTCGGCAAGGTGGTCAACATCGCCAGTCGCTGTAGCGGCTTCATCAAAAAACGTTTTGATGGCCAGCTCTCAGCCGAACTTATAGAACCAGCACTCTTCCAGGAGTTCATCAATGCCGGGCAATCCATCGCCGAACGTTATGAAAAGCGCGAATTCAGCCGCGCTGTACGCGAAATTATGGCACTGGCCGACCGCGCCAACCAATATATCGACGAGAAAAAGCCCTGGATTATTGCCAAGGAGGAGGGCAAAGAGGCGGCGCTACAGGCCATCTGCTCCATGGGCATCAACCTGTTCCGGCTACTGATTGGCTATCTGCGTCCCATCCTGCCGACCACAGCAGCAAAATCAGAGGCATTTCTGCAGATATCACCTCTAATATGGGCTGAGCTCCCCACACCGCTGCTCTCTCACACCATCGCAAAATTCAAGCCACTGATGACCCGGGTTGAGGCAACACAGATTGAAGCCATGCTGAACGACTCCAAAGAGGATCTGGCAGCCCAGAATGCCAAGCAGACCAAGCCTCATGAAACCCGTACAGAGGGACATCTGGCAAAAGAACCCATAGCCGACACCATCGAATTCAGCGACTTTGCCAAGGTGGACCTGCGCATCGTCCGCATTGCCAAGGCCTCCCACGTTGAGGGGGCAGACAAACTCCTGCAACTCACACTGGAGCTGGGCGAAGGCGACAGCCGCACTGTCTTCGCCGGTATAAAATCAGCCTATACCCCGGAAGAGCTGGAGGGCAAACTGACGGTTATGGTCGCCAATCTGGCACCACGCAAAATGCGCTTTGGTCTCTCTGAAGGGATGGTGCTGGCCGCAGGCCCTGGCGGAAAAGAGCTCTTCATCCTCAACCCGGATGAGGGCGCTAAACCGGGCATGAAGGTTAAATAACCCCTACTTCTTAAACCAACGGAAACCAAATGATATGAGATACCTGCTACTGCTATCAACGGCGCTGCTACTGAGCGCCTGCACCCAAGAGAGCCAAAACAAATTTGGCCGGGCAATACAGAACTGGACTGGCACCAACGGCGTGCTGGAGATCTATGCCGGGGAAAAACTAGTTAAACGCTTTATCAAGATCGACAAACTCACCACGGCATCCGGCACATCTGACGGCGGCCCCCGCCCCTATCGATTTGGCTACGGCATCATGGATACCAACCTGAACAACATGGCTGACCCGGGCGAAAAAAAGGTCTATTTCGAGTTCAGCGACTACTCAACCTCCTACATCTTCTTTGAGAACCCAGGCATCAAGTGAAGGAACACGCCTTCATCGATGAACAGCTCTGCATCGGCTGCACCCTCTGTATACAGGCCTGCCCGGTAGATGCCATCCTGGGGGCAGCCAAACAGATGCACACCGTAATCATTGATGAGTGCACAGGCTGTCAGGATTGCATTGAACCCTGCCCTGTAGCATGCATAGAGATGCTGCCCTTTGAAAACCAGGCCTGGTCGGCTGAACTGAAGCAACAGAAAGCAGCGCATGCACAGCAGCGCCATGCGGCACAGACGGCACGGCGCGAACGCCTTAAACAGCTGCGCACCGCCCGCTTGCAGCGCAAGCAGGCAGCTTTGAAAAAGACCACAGCCATTGAAGCCGCCATCAAACGGGTCGCTGCCAAAAAAGCCGCACAAAATATAGCCCCAAAAAACACCGGGCAGCTCTCAAAGGCGCAGCAGGCCCAGATCGACAAGATCAACAACAGACGAAAACCAACATCCCCATAGGCAATATGAAAGGAATGGACTCCTTACCTCATACTCCACCACATACTCACAACACACAGTTGCCCCATCAGTTTTAGTTCGATAAGATCGTTGGTTTTTCTGCGAATATACTTCCGCAAAACCGGAGCAGAACAGTAATACTCGCACCCGCAGCCAACCCAGGCAGGATAAACCACCATGACGGATTCACTTATGGACACCTACAAACGCTTGCCCGTCTGCTTTGAGCGGGGCGAAGGTGTCTGGCTTTGGGACGACAAAGGGACACGCTACCTGGATGCCCTCTCCGGCATTGCCGTCTGCGGATTGGGGCATGCCCACCCAACCGTGGCACAAGCGATCAGCCAGCAGGCAGAGACCCTGATCCACACCTCCAACCTCTACGAGATAAAGCTACAGCGCAGACTGGGAGACCAGCTGACCCATCTGGCAAAGATGGATCGGGTCTTTTTCAGCAACTCCGGCGCCGAAGCCAACGAGGCAGCCATCAAGATTGCCAGGCTCTATGGCCACTCAAAAGGCATCGACATCCCCACCATTATCGTCATGGAGAACAGTTTCCACGGACGCACCATGGCCACCCTCTCTGCCACAGGCAGTCGCAAGGTTCAGGCGGGGTTTGAGCCGCTTGTGCAGGGCTTTGTACGGGTTCCGTTTAATGACATCGAGAGCCTGAAGCGAGCTGCCCAGACCAATAAGAGTATCGTTGCCGTACTGGTTGAGCCAATCCAGGGCGAAGGCGGCATCACCATCCCCGCCCCTGACTATTTGAGCAGGCTGCGCGAACTGTGCGACCAGAATGACTGGCTCATGATGCTGGACGAGGTTCAGACCGGCATGGGGCGCACAGGCAAAATGTTTGCCTACCAACACAGCGACATCATTCCGGATATCATGACCCTGGCCAAGGCACTGGGCAATGGCCTGCCGATTGGCGCCTGCCTTGCCAAAGGGGTCGCCGCAGATATATTGTCTCCTGGCACCCACGGCTCCACATTTGGCGGCAACCCACTCACCTGTGCCGCTGCCTGCGCCGTGCTCGATACCCTTGAAAAAGACCAGTTGACAGAAAAAGCCGCCACGCTGGGGCACTATCTGCAAAAAGGTTTCCAGGAAAGACTGAGGGGGGAAGAGGGCGTCAAAGAGATTCGCAGCTGCGGGCTGATGATCGGCATTGAACTGGATCGCCCCTGTGGCGACCTGGTTGGAGCCGCACTGATGCTGGGCAAGATCCTGATCAATGTCACCGCAGAGCGTGTGATTCGTCTGCTGCCACCGCTTGTGCTCACCCATGAACAGGCCGATGAGCTGATTGCAACACTCAGCGGCATTATCAAAACCTTTCTTCAAAAATCAAGCAGCAACGAAAAATGACTACAGCAACCACATCGCAGCCCCGGCACCTCCTCTCACTGCTGGATCTGACACCTGCCGAGCTGCACCGCATCATCAACCGGGCAATTGAACTGAAGGCGCTGCTGCGCAGTGGCGAACTGCACGAGTCGCTAAAAAACCGCACACTCGGCATGATCTTCGAAAAATCGTCCACCCGCACCCGGGTCTCATTTGAGGCCGGCATGACCCAGCTTGGCGGAAAGGCAATATTTCTCTCTCCCCGCGACACCCAACTGGGGCGCGGTGAACCCATCGAAGATACCGCCCGGGTACTCTCGCGCATGGTTGACTGCATCATGGTGCGCACCTACGAACAGAGCGATCTGGAAACCTTTGCAGCCCACTCCAGAGTACCGGTCATCAACGCCCTCACCGACCTCTTTCACCCGCTGCAACTGCTGGCCGACATCCAGACCTGGTTTGAGCACCGTGGCGACATCCAGGGCAAAACCGTGCTCTGGGTCGGCGATGGCAACAACATGTGTCACTCCTACATCAACGCCGCCAGGCAGTTTGACTTCAGACTCCGCATCGCCTGCCCAGAGGGCTTTGACCCTGACCCTGCCATCCTCGCCTCGGCCAAGGATCACTGCGAGATCATTCGTGACTCACTGGCCGCAGCCGAGGGGGTCGACCTGGTTGTCACCGATGTCTGGGCCAGCATGGGGCAGGAGGATGAGCAGGCCAAGCGTGAAGTGGCCTTTGCCAACTACCAGGTCAATGACATACTTATGGAGCAAGCAGACAACCATGCACTCTTCATGCACTGCCTGCCCGCCCACCGGGGTGAAGAGGTGACCGCCTCTGTTATCGACCGGGAGGATAGCGTGGTGTGGGAAGAGGCTGAAAACCGTATGCACTCACAGAAGGCTCTACTGGAGTTTCTAATTAATGGATAGCATGAACAGATACCCAACCCTTATCGCCACCCTTCTCCTGTTGGCCTGCTGCTGCGCCCAGGCCCAGGCCGAAACACGCTACATTACCGACCAGTTCAAGGTCATGATGCGCTCCGGTGAAGGGGTGAGCCACAAGATCCTGAAGGCACTCCCCAGCGGCACAGCGCTCTCACTGCTTGAGAGCAGCCGTGAGACAGGCTACTCAAAGGTACGCACTGAAAATGGAACCGTTGGCTACATTCTCACCCGTCAACTCATGAAAACCCCCAGCGCCAGAGATCGTCTGGCAGCGGCTGAAACCAAACTGAAGGTCGCACAGGCAGAGCCTGAACGACTCAGCAGTGAGCTGACAGCAACCCAGTCAGAGCTAAAAGAGCTCAGCAGCAACTTCACTCAGCTACAGCAGACAAAAAACAGGATGGCCGCAGAGCTGGAGAGCATCCGCCGCACCGCCGCCGATGCCATTCAAGTGGCTGAAGAGCGCATAGCACTGCGCAAGAGTGTGGCCAGCCTCACACACCAGATCGAGGATCTGAAGCAGGAGAACCGAGACCTCAGCAACCAAAGCACCCGCGACTGGTTTCTGATTGGTGCTGCCGTCATCATCGCCGGCATTCTTATTGGCCTCATCCTGCCCCGGCTGCACGTACAGCGCCGGAAAGACTCCTGGGGATCACTATAGATACCCCATCAATTCACGCCACCAACAGCCACCCGCAGAGCCGGTGTTTGTTGATTTAATGAAATTAGGGGTACACTTGAACCAATTCTTCATTTATATTTCGCCTTTCAAAATCTCGAAGGGGGCGGCGGCTTTCAGCTGGCCACCCCAGAAACAGACTAACAAGGCTGGTTTTGGCAGCTGCTGAAGGCGCTGTATGAGCTGGTTCTCTTACTAACGATAAAGGGGTAGAGAATATGTCCAGGAAGAAAATCGCTTTAATTGGAGGCGGTCAGATAGGAAGCATCTTGGCGCTCCTTATCGCCCAGAAAGAGCTGGGAGATATCGTTATACTGGATCGGCCCGAGGTCGCTGACCCAATGAAGGGCAAGGCGCTGGATATGATGGCACTACGGCCACATGGCGGGTATGACGTAAATCTTTCTGGCACCGGAGACTATGCCGATATTGAAGGTGCCGACGTTATTGTAATAACAGCTGGCCTGCCAAGAAAACCGGGGATGACCCGTGATGACTTGCTGGAGATCAATCTGGGCATTATCGCTACAGTCGCTGAAAACATTAAAAAGCATGCCCCAAATGCCTTTGTTATCCTGACTACCAACCCGCTTGATGCCATGGTCTACGCCTTCTATAAGCAGGCCGGCATGCCGAAAGAGCGCGTTGTCGGCATGGCCGGCGCCCTGGATAGCGGTCGTTTTGAGGCCTTTGTTGCCATGGAGACCGGGCTTTCAACTGAAGATGTCTCCGCTATTGTGCTGGGTGGCCATGGCCCCACAATGATCCCAATGGTGCGTACAGCAACCGTTGCTGGTGTACCGCTGGATGCACTCCTGTCAAAAGAGCAGATCGATAAAATAGCGGACCGCACCCGTGAAGCCGGTACAGAAGTGGTCAAACTTCTGGGTAACGGCAGTGCCTACAACAGCCCTGCTGCCTCCTGTTGTGAAATGGTTGAGGCCTACCTTAAAGATAAAAAACGAGTCATCTCCTCCGCCGCCTTATGTGAAGGCGAATATGGCATAGACGGTTACTTTATGGGTGTCCCCTGCGTCATCGGCGCAGGTGGCGTTGAAAGGATTCTCGAATTTGAATTGACAGCCGAAGAGCAGGCAATGTTCGACACAACCCTCGAAGCTGTCGTCTCCACAGTAAAAGAGACCGGCCTCTAAAGATTCCATTTTGTAAGCTATTAAACGATCTAACCTTTAAACTTTTAGGAGTCAACAAATGCAGATTACAGGCATGTTGTGGGGTTCAAAGCTTCTTGAGTATGTGGATTTTCCACGTGCCGAGATTCTTGGGCCAGAAGCCACTACCGATGAAATTCAAGCAATGCTTGATAAATGGGGATTGTTGTTGGTCAAACCCGTATTTAAGGGTGGTATTGGTAAAAAAGGTAAAGCCGGCCTGATCGGTTTTGCCAAGGATCTGGATACCGCGATTGCAGAGAAAGAGCGTCTCTACTTCGCCAAGCATAGCCACGGTAACTCTGTTGCCAAATCAGAAGGTGTCACCTTCGAGAGTGGCATCCCTGCCGAGTATGAGATCTACGTCTCCATTACAGACAGCACGGTATACCGCGCGCCGACCTTGACCATCACCCACCACGGTGGTGTCGATATTGAAGAGCTGCCTGAAGACAAGATTGCAACCGTTCCGTTTGATCCACTCACCGGTTTGAAGGGGTTTGTAATTTCAAACACCCTGCGTCAACTCGGCGCTCCAAACGAAATCATCAGCCCACTGGTACAGAATCTGCCCAAGTTATGGGATCTCTACCATAACTACGGCATGAATATGCTGGAGCTGAATCCGATCCGCATGATGCCTAATGCCAAGGGTCGTCTGGTGCCTGTCGCCTGCGATTTCAAGTGCTCTTTCGATACCGATGATCCAAACTGGAAACGCCTGAAACTGCCAGCCAACCTGGACGCTGGCGAGCTTTGCGCCTATGAACTTGAAGTAAACCAGCTGCGTACCTACCAGGGTCAGTCTGATGTGTTTGTCACCAATGACAAAGGCACAGTCACTGCCATGACATTTGGTGGCGGTGCCAACGCGCTGGTAACCGAGCTGTTGGGCGATGTTGGTATCATCTCTTCTGATTTTGGCGGCAACCCGCCGTACGAGAAGATGTACGAAATCAGCCGCATTACCTATAAGCACTGGTTAGCGCAGAGTAACGTGCTGTTCATTATCGGTGGCAAGGCCAATAACACCGATATCTATGAGACCTTCCGTGCCATGGCAGACGCGTTACGCGATCATCTGAATGAAACTGGCCTCAAGCCCCTCTACGTTGTAATAGGGCGTGGTGGGCCCAACCTGATCCGTGGAATGGGTTATATGAAAGATGCGCTGGATGGCATGAAGATCCCTTACAGGATGTTCGGTTTTGACTCCTCCATGAGCGCGGTTGTGAACTACGCCAAAGATGTTGATGACTGGATGGAACACAAGGGCGGCAAGGCCGCTATTGCCAAGGCAATGGGGGTTGACTCCGACTCCAAGACAGCGGCCTGAGTTTTATAAAGCTCAGCACCTTTCAGTATCGAATATAAAGCAAACGAATAGAGGTTCAGAATGTCATCATTAACAAGTTCTGGAAAGCACTGTCGGACACCACGCGGTGTTGCGGCTTTTGAACATTATTATGTAGGGATCGACTCCCTGGATCAGATCTGCAATAAAGAAGATCGGGTCTGCGTACTCAATATCGCGGGTGGCGAAAGCCGCACAGTAACCCCCGTCAGTCATGTCTACTCCGGTGGCAACATCGTGTGTGGCACCATGCCAGGACGCTCTGGCACCACCATGAAGACCAATGCGGGTGACATCCCTATCTACAGCAACGTGGCAGAAGCCATGGAAGCGGGTCACGAATTCAATGTGGCTGTGGTCTATGTGCCGCCATCCGGTGTAAAGGATTCTGTGATTGAGGCGGTGCGTGTTAACCCAGGGATCGACAAGGTGATCATCCTGACCGAGAAGGTGCCACTCTCTGACTCCCGCATCATCCGTCAGTACTGTCAACAGCAGGGTGTTGATGTATTTGGTGCCAACTGTCTGGGTATTGCCGATGCACACAAGCATATCCGTATCGGTGGTGCGCTGGGTGGCAACGCCCCGGAAGAGTCACTGGTTCCAGGCTCCATTGCCCTGTTCTCAAACTCTGGCAACTTCACCACCACCATTGCAACCTATATGCTGACCGCAGGCTGGGGCACCACGGTATCCGTCTCCTCAGGTAAGGATGTCTACATCCACTTCGCAGCACCCGAATTCACTCACGCCTTTCATAATGATGACCGCAGTAAAGGGGCGGTTATGTACATTGAGCCAGGTGGATATTATGAGCATGACATTGAGCTGAAGAAGCCCGTTGTCGCCTGCATCGTAGGGCGCTGGAAGGCCAAGCTGACGCGCGCATGCGGGCATGCCGGTGCCATCGCAGGCGCAGGTGATAACGCTGAAGCCAAAGAGAAGTGGTTCATGGACAAGTTTGGTGTGGATGAGATCTACACCCCCGAGAACCCCGTGGTTTCCGCCAAGGGCGCAGTGGTAATCAATATTGCCCACATCCCGGAAGCACTGACTGCAGTTATGGCTTTGAACGAAGTTCAGCCAGATTTTGAGCCCAGGGGCGATCTTTCACTAAAACCCTGGTTTGCCAGTGATATGGAGATTGGCCTGCCCGCAGAGCTGGATGCGCCGCTCGTTACCGCCATGGAGCCATACAATCAGCAGATTGCAGCACTCCTGGAGCAGGTAGGCGTGGTCTTCCCGCGCCAGACGCTGAAGGATGCCTCCGGCGCCTCCATGATGGATCCTAAAACCCAGGTCAGCCGCCTGCAGGGCGTCAGTGTGCTGGACGCCTCTACACACACCTTTGAAGAGAACCTGGTGCTCTCACTGGCGCGTGAATACCCCGATGCCAATGGCGCTGCACTGGCCAATGTCATTCTTAACGCCTATGTCAACCAGGCGAATGAGATAACCGTGGCTGCAGCGGATGCCGCACGTGAAGCCGGCAACAGCCCCAATACGGTGCTGGCCTCTGCAGTGGCCATTGTGGGGCCCAACAAGGTAGCAGGTGCCAAAGCAGCAGCAGAGGCATTCAAAGACCTGTTTGGCCAGTCTGGTCTGAGCAATCCTGCTGACGAGACATTTGACATCAGCGCCATCGTCGATAAGGCCGCTTCCGGCTCCGCAGCTGAAGCGCTGCTGGCAGAGAGCGCCACGGCACGTAGCGAAGGGATGCTGGCTGCCATCAAGGAGCGCGGTGTAAGCTCTGTCTTCATCCGCACCCTGGAGGCGCTGGCTGAGCGTACCGGCAAGGCGATTGCTGAAGATGCCATCACTGCTGCCGCTGCGGCTCACCTGATATGGAAGCCGCTAATGCATAAGCGGGTCTCTGTAACCACCTTGACCAACATGCCATGGCATCTGCGTGTCTTCAGCACCCTGATCGGCTCTGCGGCACCGGGTGATCAGCAGCAACCGGGCAGCTTCTGCGGTATATCGGATCAGGAGCTGATGAATGAGTGGAGCTTCACCGAAACCGCATACCTGGCACTGCTGGGCACCAAGCCCACCGAAGAGGAGCTGTTTTCGCTCTCCATTCTGTTAGGTCTGCTGACCACCAATGGCCCCGGCACCATCTCTGGCCAGGGTGCCAAAGGTGCGGTCAGTGCTGATGGCCCTGAGGTTCCTGAACGGGTGCAGGTCAACAAATCCTACATCGGCTTCCTCACACACACCGGCTTCGCCCACGGCGGTAACGGTTTTGAGGCGATGGCCTTCTTGATGCAGCAGTTCAAGGAGAGTGGCCTGAAAAACCCGGGCGACCCCAACCATGGGCTGGATCTTGCCACTATGGCGCTGAACTATGCCAAAGAGTACAAGGCCTATAAAACCAAGGCCAAGGCGGCAGGTGATCTCTCCTATGCCAAGATCCCCTGCATCAACCACCCCGTCTTCAAGGGCAAGGATGTCAACTATGATCCGCGTGAAGTCTTTGTAAACGACCTGATCAAAGAGAAGGGTCAGTACAATATCTTTCTGGATTACTACCACAACATGGTTGAGGCACTGGCCAAGACCGGCGTCAGCAAGAATGTCTACTGTGTTAACGTCGATGCCGTTATTGCCGTGATCCTGCTGAAGATGCTGTGGCAGCCCTATGCAGAAGGCAAGGTCAGTGAGCGTCAGCTGGAATCTGCAGCCTTCACCGTGTTCCTGTTTGGACGCATGATCGGAAGCGCCGCAGAGATCGACGACCACACCAACCGTGGCCGCAATATGGACACCCGCACCCCGGCTAGTAAAGTGAGCTATGTCGGGTAATCTGTAGGGGTTTACATTGCAGTTGTAACCATTCATTATTGCGCACCCTCTCCCTTTTGGGGGTGGGTGCGTTTTAATGAGTATGACGCGATTGTCCTGAGCAGTCTGTTAGGCAGTGCCGCAACTGAATCCAGAGAGTGCCGATGGAAAAATCCAGAGCCAAAAGTGCCATTACTGAACAGAATGGCAACAACATGACGCGCATAATCTATAGCCTTTTAAAGAAGAGAACGACCTCTTCTTGTATGGGGTTGAACGCCCAACCCCCTGTCGAAGAGCCTGCCGCAGCATTTGCGCTGAAGCAGATCAGTAATACGATCTGCACCTGCCGCATCTTGCGAGTAGAGGGGCTCTTACCCGATTTAACGATAAACCCTCAACAAAGCTGGATAACAGCATGCCGCTGAGGGAGTATCTCCCCCATTTTTCACCCTAAGTATATATGCCGCTTTTATTAAACTGAGGAAAAACCATGACCACATCAAAGATCATTTGGACCAAGATTGATGAAGCACCCGCTTTAGCAACCTACTCTTTGCTGCCGATCGTTAATGCCTTCACGCAAGCTGCAGGCGTAAATGTTGAGCCAAGGGATATCTCCCTTGCTGGCCGCATCATCTCCACTTTCCCGGAGAACCTGACAGAAGAGCAACAAATTCCTGATGAGCTGGCTCGTCTGGGCAAACTGGCCAAGACCCCTGAGGCCAATATCATCAAACTGCCTAATATCAGTGCTTCTCAGCCACAGCTGAAAGCTGCAATCAAAGAGCTGCAAGAGCAGGGCTATGACCTTCCAAATTATCCGGAAGAGCCACAAAATGCGGCTGAGGAAGAGATTAAAGAGCGCTATTCAAAGGTGCTGGGAAGTGCGGTAAACCCTGTGCTGCGTGAGGGCAACTCTGACCGTCGTGCACCAACTGCGGTAAAGAACTTCGCCAAAAAGCATCCACACTCCATGGGTGCATGGAGCAAAGACTCCAAGTCACACGTTGCCAGCATGAGCAGTGGTGATTATTGCTCCAACGAAGTCTCAACCACCATGACCGAAGCCACGGACACCCGGGTTGAATTTGTGGCTAAAGATGGCACGGTTACCGTACTGAAAGAGAGTGTGCCTCTGGAAGCGGGTGAGATTGTTGATACCACCTTCATGAGCAAAAAAGCCCTGACGAAATTCCTCGCTGAGCAGATTGAAGATGCCAAAGAGAAGGGCATTCTCTTCTCACTGCACATGAAAGCAACCATGATGAAGGTTGCCGACCCAATCGTCTTTGGCCACTGCGTAAAGGTCTTCTACAAAGATGCCATCGAGAAACATGCAGCGGTTCTTGAAGAGCTGGGTGTTAACTTCAACAACGGCCTGGGTGATCTCTATGCCAAAATAGAGAAGCTGCCTGAAGATCAGCAAGCAGCGATCAAAGCAGACATTGAGGCGGTTTACGCCACACGCCCTGCTATCGCCATGGTTGATTCCGACAAAGGCATCACCAACCTGCATGTCCCAAGTGACGTGATCATCGATGCATCCATGCCTGCTGCAATCCGTGCGTCAGGTCAGATGTGGGGTCCAGATGGTAAACAGAAAGATACCAAATTTGTCATCCCTGACCACTGCTACTCACCGCTCTACACCGCAACGGTTGAGAACTGCATCGCCAATGGCGCACTCGACCCCACCACCATGGGCACCGTGCCTAATGTGGGCCTGATGGCGAAGAAGGCAGAAGAGTACGGTTCACACCCAACCACTTTCGAAGCCCCGGCCGACGGCACCATGCGTGTTGTCGATGTCAATGGCAACACCATCCTTGAGAATGAGGTAGAAGAGGGTGATATCTGGCGCATGGTGATGGTCAAGGACTCCTCCATCCAGGATTGGGTAAAACTGGCCGTAACACGTGCCCGTGCAACAGGCTGGCCTACTATCTTCTGGCTGGATGCCGATCGCCCTCACCATCAAGAGGTCAAGAAGAAGGTCGATCGCTACCTGAAGGATCACGACACCTCAGGCCTGGATATCCGCATCATGTCTGTCTATGACGCAGCCAAGCTCTCTGTTGAGCGTATGCGTGCCGGTGAGAACACCATCTCTGTTACCGGTAACGTACTGCGTGACTACAACACCGATCTCTACCCGATTCTTGAGGTTGGCACCAGTGCCAAGATGCTCTCCATCGTACCGCTGATGAATGGTGGTGGCCTGTTCGAGACCGGTGCCGGCGGTTCTGCACCCAAGCATGTTCAGCAGCTGATGAAAGAGAACCACCTGCGTTGGGACTCACTGGGTGAATTCCTGGCTCTGACACCTTCTCTGGAGCAGGTCAGCACACTAACTGGCAACACTCAGGCCAAGGTTCTGGGTGATGCACTGGACAAGGCGGTAGGCAAGCTGCTGGACAACAACAAGTCACCTTCCCGCAAGTGTGGCGAGCTGGACAACCGTGGCAGCCACTTCTATCTGGCCATGTACTGGGCAGAGGAGCTGGCAGCACAGACCGATGATGCTGAACTTCAGGCAAAATTCGCTCCGGTTGCCAAAGAGCTGGCAGACAACGAAGCCAAAATCATTGGGGAGCTGAATGCCATTCAAGGCTCAGCTGTCGATCTTGGTGGCTACTTCCACGTAGATGATCAGAAGGCAGAAGCTGTTATGCGCCCCAGCGCATCCTTGAATGCAATTGTTAATGCAATCTAAGTCAGCTTAGCGTGTTAAAGACGGCTGATGGCCAGGGAGTGGCCATCAGCCGTTTTTTGTTAGGTTCTCCCATCACTACCCCTCTCCCCCCCTATCGGGAGATTTGAAGTCATCCAGTATGCCAAACAGTGCGGGTACCACCAGCAGCACCAGCAGGGTGGTCGCCAGCAGCCCAAAGATAATACTGACCGCCAGTGGAATGAGGATCTGCGCCTGTGTGCTCTTCTCCAACAGCAGCGGGAAAAGCCCCGCAATGGTGGTGATCGAGGTGAGCAGCACCGCACGAAAACGCGCCTGACTGGCAATCTTCGCTGCCTCGACCATGCTGTGCCCCTTACGCACCTGCTGTTTTAGAAACTCCACCAGCAGGATGGAGTCATTCACCACGATCCCGGCCAGTGATGCAAAGCCGATAATGCCCGGCATAGAGAGTGCAACCCCCATCAGCAGATGCCCCCAGATCACGCCAATAAGTGATAGCGGGATGACAAACATCACCACCAGCGGCTCCAGATAGCTGCGAAACTGAAAGCTGAGCAGGATGAAGATGCAGGCCAGTCCAATGGCAAAACTGCGCATCATCGAACTGCCAGTCTTGTCCGATTCCCTGGACTGCCCTTCAATCCCGATCTGCACGCCTGGGTAGCGCTGTTGCAGCTCAGGCAGAAAGAGCTGGCGGGTGTGGTTGATCAGCTCCTGGGCATTGGCAATACGAGGATCCAGATCGCCGGTAATGGTCACCGTGCGCACCCCATCCACCCGCTTGATACGGGAAAAGCCACGGTCTGACTCAATGTGTACCAGCGTGCTCAGTGGGATCTGGTCACCCCGCTCTGTAACAATCCGAAAGGTCTCCAGATCGGTCAGCGTAGATGGGTCATGCTGTGCCAGCCTGACATCAATCTCATAGGCCTCACCCGCCACCAGAATTTCGCTGGCTGTCACGCCAAAAAAGGCCGCACGCAGCTGATTGGCGATGGTCGTGGCATCCAGCCCCAGCGCCAGTATCCCCTCCCGCAGACGCATACGCAGCTCAGGTTTGCCCGGCCGCAGGTCATCCGAGAGATCAAATACACCCCGATAGCGCCCCAGCCACCCTTGCAGCTCTAGCGATGCCTGTTTCAGCTGCTCCAGGCTGGCGCCTTTGAGACGTATCTCCAGCGGGATACCACCCGGCCCGATCACCGGCTCCTTATAGTTAAGGGCAATCAGATCGGGGATCTCCCCCACACTATTGCGCCAGTGATTGATAATGTCATCCAGCCGCCCGCGGCGCTCTTCAGCGGTAATCAAATCCGCCGTCACCGTGGCCAGATGGGGCCCCGACTCACCAGCATCCTGATTAGTGCTGTAGCGCACCTGGATATTTTGCACCAGCTGCCGCCCATCGGGCTGAAGGGGGGAGAAGCGCTCATCCACCGCCTTGAGTCCATCGGTAATCCGTTGCACCGCAGCTTCCGTGCGCCACAGCGGTGTACCCTGGGGCAGCAGGACCCGCGCCTCAATAATGTCACCCTCAATATCTGGAAAGACCTGATACTTGAGTTTACCACTGAGCACCATGCCTATGCTCAGCAGGAAGAGCGCAATGACGCTGCCAACAAACCAGTAGCGTTGACGCACGGCAAAATCGACAGCCGGCCCCAGGATCTGCTGGCGAAAATAGTCCAGCTGCTCTTCAAAACGCTGGCGAAAACGGCTCACCTTTTTATTCTGATTTTGCAAAGAGTGCGCCAGATGGTGTGGCAGGATCATAAAGGCCTCAATCAGACTCACCGCCAGCACCAGGCAGAGCACCATCGGGATAAACTTCAGCACACTGCCCATATGACCCGAGAGAAAGGCGAGCGGCCCAAAGACCGCAATCGTCGTCAAAAAAGAAGAGATGACCCCAGGCGCAACCTCTCTGGCACCATCAATCGCCGCCTGCACAGGGGATTTTCCTTTACGCAGATGGGCCGCAATATTCTCGGAGATGACAATGGCATCATCCATCAGCAGGCCGATGGCGATCAGCAGCGCCACCATGGTGATCATGTTGATGGTCAGCCCCAACATGCCCATGATAAAGAGCGCACCCAGGAAGGAGATCGGCAGCCCCATGGCCACCCAAAAGGCAAAACGCAGCTGAAAGAAGAGCCACATGGTGAGAAATACCAGAATCAGCCCCTGCCCACCATTTTTCAGCAGCAGGTTGAGGCGATCACTCACAATAGATGAACGATCCTGGGTAACCGTAAACTCCACTCCCGGCGGGGCGCGTTGCCGCTCCGCCGCAAGGAATCGGCTGACCGATGCCATCACCACCAGTGAGTCCTGCTGCTTGCTCTTGATCACCTGCAACACGGCAGCACGCCGGCCATTGAACAGGGTCTTGCGCTCATCCAGCTCGAAACGGTCGCTGATTTGTGCGATATCCCCCAGCCTGATCTCCGCACCACTGCTGGCGCTGACCACCACCAGATCGGCCAGCTCCTCCGGCGAACGCCGCAGATCGGCAAAGCGCAGCAACAGATCCTGGTCATGCGTCCGCAGGGTTCCCGCAGGCAGGTCTATACCTTGTCGCCTCACCGCATTGGCTACATCCGATATGCTCACCCCAAAACCACGCATGGCTCGTGCCGAGACCTCAATACGCAGCTGGTGATCCGAAAAGCCCAATACTTCAATCTGTGAGATCTCGGGCATCTGTTGCATACGCTGCTTGATCTGTTCCGCATAGGCCTTCAGATCATTGACCAGCATGGGGCCGGTGATCGCCACGGCAACCACTTTGTCGGTTCGGCCCAGCTCATTGATCACCGGCAGCTCCACCTGCTCCGGGAAATCAGCAATAGCTTCCACCTCACTCTTCACCTCATCCATAAAGCGGGCCATATCCGAGTCATCCATCATCTCGACCACCAGCCTGCCCTGCCCCTCCCTGGCGACACAGACCACCTCATTCACTTCACTGATGCTCTCCAGAGCATCCTCTACCCGTTGGCACACCGCCTCCTCCACATCTTCCGCACTGGCACCGGGGTAGACGAGGCGGATCTCCAGCTTCTGAGCCGCAAAATCGGGGAAGGTCTCACGTCGCAGCTCAGGCAGCGCACTCAGGCCGATGATCACCATCAAGACCATCAGCAGATTGGCCCCGGTGGAGTGGCGTACAAAAAAGCTGATCATGGGCGCATGCCGGCCTGCTGCTTCAGCCGTGCCAGTGCCTGCTGATCCTCCTGCGGCTGCAGCAGCATCCCCTCGATGGCAGGCACCAGATCAGAGAGCACCACCCGCTCACCCAGCTTCAAGCCGGAGCTGACCACCGCAAATTCCGGTTGCAACAGGGAGAGCCTAACCGGGCGGATAGCCAGGCGACTCTCTGCATCGACAATAAAAAGATGGCTCTGGTGCAGAGCAGAGCGCGGCACAATCAGACGGTTGCGCAGTGGCTTACCCAGCAGTGTGACTTCGACAAACAGCCCTTTTACCAGTGGCGGACGCTCACCAGGGCGCATCCCGGCATAGGGAGCATCCACTTCGATAATGACGCCCACAGTGCGGGTCTTGGGGTCCAGCGTATCGCTCATACGGGCAAAACGACCAGGCCAGCTGGCATGCACGATCCCCTCCTTCAGATCCACCCTGGCAGCAAGCCCCAGCTGGCTGTGCAACGCGGGCGAGGGTGTATTGAGCAGGTCAACCGGCCCTTCTGCATGCAACACGCCGCGCATCTGCTCAATGGGGATGGGAACCTCTATCTCAGCCAGTTGCAGATCATCCGCAACCAGCAGTGCTTCCCCCTCTCGCACATACTGATCCTGCTCTGCATGCACGGCAGCAATACGACCTGCAAATGGCAGTCGAATCTCAGTATTGGCCAGATCCCGCTGTGCCGCACTCAATTGAGCCGCCTGTCGCGCCAGCTGCGCACGCAGTAGCGCCCGTTGACTGGGCACAAGATTCAGGCTGTTTCGCTGAATCTGAACCGCCTGCTGCTGCATGAGCAGGGCACGCTCCTGATCCTCCACCTTTGAACGGCTGATGCTGCCATCCTGTACCAGCTGTTTTTTGCGGGTCAGCTCCTTTTTACTCAGCACCAGGGTCTGCTCTTCAATCACCAGCGATTTGCGGGTGTTGGCCTCACGCGCACTCAACTCTGCAAGCTGCGCCCTGGTGGCTGAAATATCCGCCTCACTCTGGGCAATGGCAAGCTGGTAATCTGTCGGGTCAATCTGCAACAGCAGGCTCTCTGCCTCAAGGATGGCACCCTTTTTAAGTTCAGGGTGTTTTTGCAGGATCTTGCCTTTGACCTGAGCTACCGCCTCCCAGGTTCTGGCCGGCCTGACGGTGCCATGCCCTATGGCCTGAGGGATCACGGTTGCCTCAAATACAGTCATCACCCGCACCAGACGAGGCTGCTCTTTGGCCGTCTCCTGTGGGGGTTCACTCTGGTTTTGCTTGAGCAGAGCCAG
Source organism: Candidatus Polarisedimenticolaceae bacterium (assembly GCA_021648685.1). Classification (GTDB taxonomy): domain Bacteria; phylum Pseudomonadota; class Gammaproteobacteria; order Chromatiales; family Chromatiaceae; genus WFXD01. The sequence goes on along the minus strand of JAKISI010000033.1, from coordinate 3,387 downwards.
CGCAACAAGCCCTACCAAAACAGGCAGAAGGATGACCCATCGGTTTGGTTTTTCTATCGCCACGGTAGCTCCCGGTATCCTTTTGGCCAAACTCTATACAAGGCGGTGAATCTATACCAAAAGAAACTAAATCACATGCTGTCACAACAGCTGTCTAAACTTGACAAATGCCTTTGTGAAAAAACAGACAATAGCAGAAGATCGGCCTGAATTTTTGATAACAACAATTTGGGAAGAGAGATTATGAAAAAACTGGCTATAACTTTTTTGATCCTGCTGGCAACACTTGTCGTTGGCTGCAGTGCCAACAAAACAAATGTTGCAGAGGCTTTGGATGCAGGCGCAGACCCAACAGCCGTTACCCCCAGCCCTGCTGCGGGTATTGCCCAAGCCGATCAACCCTATGCCTGTCAGACCATGCGCAGCCATAACTCAGAGATGTTCTGCAGCAAGTAACGCACTTCCCATGATCCATGGGGCTCACAATGCGCTGACCCCATGGGTTTATGGTTTGGGCAAGGTTACGCCCTGTTGCCCCTGATACTTTCCGGCCCGGTCACCGTATGAGGTATCACACACCTCATCGGATTCAAAGAAGAGCAGCTGCGCCACCCCTTCATTCGCATAGATCTTGGCCGGCAGCGGTGTGGTGTTTGAGAACTCCAGCGTCACATGCCCTTCCCACTCCGGTTCCAGCGGGGTGACATTGACGATAATGCCGCAGCGGGCATAGGTGGATTTACCCAAACAGATGACCAGTACATTGCGGGGGATGCGCAGGTACTCAACCGTACGCGCCAGGGCAAAGGAGTTGGGTGGGATGATACAGACATCGGACTGCACATCGACAAAGCTGTTGTCATCAAAGTTTTTGGGATCGACTACCGCCGAGTTGATATTGGTGAAGATCTTAAATTCATCCGCGCAACGAATATCGTAACCGTAGCTTGAGGTGCCATACGAGATCACGCGGCCACGCTCCCCATCCCGGATCTGACCTGGAATAAAGGGGTCAATCATCTTCTGCTGCTCCGCCATGCGACGAATCCACCTGTCTGACTTGATGCTCATAGTATGGGCCTGCGGGTTGGGGTGAGAATGGGGCGCATTTTACACGATTCCATAGTGGGTTGGAGCTGTAGCCGCCAACAAAAAAGGCGCAGCCTGTAACCAGGCTGCGCCTCTCTCTAATCCCTGTCGTTATTATTCAATGACAATGCTGGGGAATTTGTCGGCATAGTCCCTGGCTGTGAGTGACAGCTTGGCCGCAGTCTTGCGGGCAATATCACGGTAGAGCATGGCGATATTGGAATCCGGCTCAGCCGCTACGGTAGGCATGCCGCCGTCGGTCTCCTCCCGGATGCGGATATCCAGCGGCAGACAACCCAGCAGATCGATACCATACTCTTTGGCCATCTCGGCACCACCATCTTTACCAAAGATATGCTCCTCATGGCCGCAGTTGGAGCAGATATGGGTACTCATGTTTTCAATGATGCCCAGCACAGGTATCTCAACCTTCTCAAACATTTTCAACCCCTTGCGGGCATCCAGTAACGCGATGTCCTGTGGAGTAGTGACAATGACTGCGCCGGATACTGGCACCTTCTGCGCCAATGTCAGCTGGGTATCACCCGTGCCAGGCGGCAGATCAATCACAAGGTAGTCCAGCTCTTTCCAGTTGGTATCGTTCAGCAGCTGTTCCAGTGCCTGGGTAACCATGGGGCCACGCCAGATCATGGCAGTATCTTCTTCGATCAGATAACCAATGGACATGGATTGCAGACCCAGGCTCTCCATCGGCTCGATGGTCTTGCCATCTTTGGTCTCTGGCCGACCAGAGGCACCCAGCATGCGGGGCTGCGATGGCCCATAGATATCAGCATCAAGCACACCAACCGTGGCACCCTCAGCCAGCAGCGCCAAAGCCAGGTTGGCCGAGGTAGTTGATTTGCCCACACCTCCCTTGCCCGAAGCGACCGCAATCACATTTTTTACATTCTTGATGGGGGTGAGCCCCTTTTGCACGGTATGCGCAGTGATCTTCCAGTCAACTCGCACATCGGCTGCCGCCACCCCTTCGACGGCTTCAATCTTCTCTCTGACAGCCGCTCCCAGCGTAACGCCAATCCCTTTTGCCGGAAAACCCAGCAGAATCTCAACCTTCACCTTGTCACCATCTATAGTGATATTTTTGACTGCCTTGGCGCTAACCAAGTCCTTCTCAAGATGAGGCTCAATATAGGTTTTAATCGCCTCTTCAATTTGATTCCGGGTAACTTCTGACATGTAGGGTTCTCCTGCCAATAACGTAGGAACAGCCGATAGCGGCCAAGCATGAAAAAATCTGATGTGGAATTTTACCTTAAACTCCAGCAATTTCCCACCAAATCACTTGGTTTTTGATTTTCCATCCTAAGACTTAACCCATCTTCCGAGCCCAACTGCCGTAAGCCATTGATATTTACCTCGCACTAAAAATAATAGCTATAAATAACAATGTGTTATAGTTTTGCCTTGAAATGTAGTGCCATAATCGTGCTTTCATGCCTTGTATTCCAGACCCACCTGGGGCAGGCTACCGGCATGTATATCAGACGCACCCAAATCAAGAGCCGCCAACAAGGCGAACCTTACTACACCTATCGCCTGGTGGAGAGCGAACGGGTCAATGGGCAGGTAAAACAACGCACCTTGCTGAATCTGGGTCGCCATTTTGACCTGCCCAAAGCACACTGGCATGATCTGGCATCACGTATTGAACAACTCCTCTCAGCGGCATTGGGTAATATTATTGCCTACAGGGACGTAGGTAAGGCACGTGAGCAGGAGCGGAAGCTTTGCCCGTATGGCCTTCCCCGCGAGTGAGCGAGCCACGCATGGCTGGCTGCAATAACGCAGTGGCCTGGGTGAGCTGATGGGCTATGATTTTCGTCTCTATCAAGCCTCTGACCAGCTATGGCGGCATAAAGAGGGGCTGGAACAGCACCTCTATGATCAAGAGCGATCACTCTTCAACCTTGAAGAGACCATCACCCTGTTTGATCTGACGAACACCTTCTTTGAGGGCGAAGCTCAAGGTGCGAGCAAAGCACAGCGGGGTCGATCAAAAGAGAAACGTTCAGACTGCCCACTGATCACCCTGGGACTGGTACTGGATGGCAGCGGCTTTCCGCGTCGTAGTCAGCTCTTCCCGGGCAACGTCAGTGAGCCTGAGAGCCTGGAGGCGATGCTCGGCGCGCTACAGTGTAGAAAAAGGTCAGGTTGTGGTGATAGATGCCGGCATTGCAACGGAGTCAAGCATCACCTGGCTCAAGGAGCAGGGTTATCGCTATCTGGTGGTAAGCCGCAAGCGCAAGCGTGACTTTGACCCCGCACAAGCCATTA